>DAISHP010000226.1:0-4100 GCA_036822475.1 Bacillota bacterium | reverse complement strand
ATTTTCTTTGTGCCTTTGTGCCTGTTGCCTTTTTGCCTGATCTTTTCTGGGTAGGACTGCCGTCCTCTCCCTAAGGAATGAATACTTTTTAATGTGGAGATGCGCTTCGATGTCTGCTCTCCAACCCGTGGCTTCAGCCACCTTTTTTACCATAACTTATAAGTTCTCTTTCGCACCCAAAAATCCTGCCGGTCAGAATGTATTTTTTTATCAAAACGGGGTACTTTATGGTTAAACCTTTTCCGATCCAGGAGGGATCTGCAATGAGCTGTTCCACAATTAAACACCGGTTTGAAGAAGAAAGGCAAAAAGGTTTGAGTTTCCTGCAGGCCATGGAATTTTACAAAGAAGCGGAGGGGTCGGTGGCCGCCCATAAAATGGAAATCGAAGAAATGCGGCGCACCAACGCCGATCCGGAGCGCATCAGGCACCTGGAGGAGCACATTGCCGACGGCGAAAGATTGCTCCAGGAAATTAAATCTCTGCATCTGCATTGAAATTGCTCCTTCCCCTGACCCTTTTCCTTCCGGGGAAGGGAAGCGGCTCTTCCCTCAAAATAATTCCGGTAATTCCGGGCTGGCGCTGGCCTTCTTCCTTCCGGATCATCACGTTTTCTGCCGCGCCGCCCAAAAACCATCCTTCCGGAATAAGGGAACTCTTCTCCCGGGAAAGGAAGACCGGCCCGGATATTCTCCTGGCGGCTTTTTTAATCAACGTGTGCGGAGACCCTGGCGCCGAATCGATCGGGCGCCAATTTACTTTTTCCAGGTCCCGTTCCCGGCGGCAATCCAGGGTGCGTAGCGGATTGTTTTCTTAAAAACTTACCGCACGCCGAAAATGGTAAGGGTGGCGCTGTAAACCCACTGGTCGTATTCCCCTTCTTTTTCAGCCTGGCTGTCCTCGTGCCGGACGGAGAAAAGCCAGTGTCCCTCGGCCCGCAAGGGGATTACCGCCCGCCCGGCGGGACCGGTTTTCACCTGGTACGGATACTCCCTCTTTTCGTAAAAACTCCAGGTGGTGCATAAATTTGCTCCCGGCAGGGGCAAGCCCCGGTAGCGGACTTCGATGGTCACTTCCTGCCCTTTCCGGCAGAAGGCCGGCCAGGCGGCGATTTCCAGCCGGTGGCCCAGAAAAGAAAACCCCTCCCGGTGGTGGTGACGGCCATGGTTATGCCCGTGCTGTTGAAGAACGGGTTGAGGCTGGTTAAAACCACAGTGGGAATGTTCTGCCAGCCCATGGCCATGTTGATGGCCATGGCCGTGTTCATGCCCCAGGTGTCCCACAGGTATGTACGTTTTTGCATACTGATAATAGCAGGCGGCCTTCCGGGCGTCCGGGTAGTCTCGCCGGGTTCCCCGCCTGTACTGCCCGTCCCGGGTAATCACCAGCGGCCCGGCGTCGTATTCCACCGCCAGCGTCCAGATGCCTTCCCGCTCTGGAGTGAACGCCGCCAGGTGAAAATCCTGCCTTGTTTCTTCTAAAGTTACGTCTGCCTTCTCCTGATCTGGCCCAATGGCCATCGCCTTAAGCCGGGAAAGGTCGGCCAGCCCGTCCGGGTGCATGGCGTACCCGTAAAAAACCCGCCCCGCCACCCGGTGTCCGGGGTGGCCGTGGCTTCCTTCCGCCAGCACCCAGATTTCGTGCCCCTGAATTGCTTTGCGCAGGGGATCCATTTTATGGAACACCTCCTCATTTGGCTTCGCAAAAGTGGCCGCTTAAAACGTCTTTCGACTGCTGGTTTAATTGAAACTTTTTTTAAACTATAATTACCAGCACCTTTCCGGGAGGCTTCGGAAAACAAAAAACCACGAAAACTTCCTCCTTGCCTCCGCAGCAAGAATGAAAAAACCTTCGTGGTTTGAATTTCCTTCCGGGTGAAATCAGATCTTTACCCTTCCGCAGGGCAAATTTTTCGTATTTTATCAAATCCTGGGGGGTTTGTCAATTTAAAAATTTTTGTGGATGCTAGATTTTCCCTTATTTCAACTAGAAATCAGATAAATCGGTGCGTAACTGCTTCGCCTCCCGCAAATAAACGTGCTTTATTTCCTGCTGCGAGCGTTCGGTGTTGACGTGCAGCAAAATGCGGAGGCACTTTTTTAAACTGCCGGGTACGTTGATTTCCGTGGCGCAGAGCAAAGGAACGGATTGCCAGCCCGGGAGTTCGCGCGCGGCTTCGGCGGGGAAGGCCGCGTTTAAATCGGGAGTAACGGTAAAAATCGCGCTGGCGACGTCACCCGGGTCCAGATCGTTTGCTTCGACCATCATCCGGAGCAGTTCCCGCGCCGCGGCGAGAATTTCCCCGGCTTCGTTTCGTTCCACTGTTGTGGCTCCGCGAATTCCCCGCAATAATTTGGCCATTTCTTGATGTTCCTGCCTTACCCTATTTTGTCTTTTTAGTTTCTTCGGTAAACACCGCCCGGTGGCCGATGCCAACCGCCACGTCATCCAGGTGCAACAGCCCCAACCCGAAAAAGACCGCCACGCTGATATGGTCGGAAGAACGCGCAATGCCGATTTTCCCACCCACATTCAAGCCGATTGCCTTGCTCACGATTTGCGAAAGAGCCTCCCGCGTGGCGCCGGCCACCGCCCCCTCTTCCGCGTGGATTTCTTTGATTACGCCTTCGCGCTTGGCGGCCACCACGGCCCGTTCCACGATTTTATTCACGGAGGTAATAAAATCACCGCCGTAATCCACGGCTGCCGTTTTATATCCTTCTTTGGCAAACCGGGCTTTGGATTCCCGCTCTTTTTCGCGGTCTTCGCTCAGCGCCATGATTAAGGCCGCCCTGGCCACCTGCCTGCTGGTATGCAAAAAGCCATCCCCTCCCGCCTTATTTAGCGGACATTGTATTTGCGGTCCAGCTGTGCGCGGTAATTTTTCAGTTCCTCGGCAATCCGGAAAATCAAACGCTCCAGGTCGTAACGGTGGAGAGTGAGGGCGGCGGGAGAAAGCACTTCGATTTTCCGGAAATCTTCCCGGGCCACGAACCTGACCAGATCTTCGACGGTATCGGCAACAACCTCCAGAATTAACGGGGCGTAGGCCACTTCCTGGTTGTTCAGGTCGTCAAGGACGGTGTAGATGTCCATGCTTACGTCAATATTTTCGATCCGGATTCCCAGGACGGGGACGTTTCTGAGCAGGGTAACCTGCTGTTCCCGGGCTTCTTCCGCTGCTCTGTCCGTGGGTTTGCCGCCGAAAAAGAAACGCCCCGGTTTCGCCAGACCCTTTGCGTCCAGACGGATTCTGGCCTTGATGTCCCGGTCGGGAGCGATGTCTTCTGGTTGGAAACCGGCCATCTTTGCACCTCCGTTGCAATAACATTTTAACCGGGCGGGTCCCTTCCCCTGATCCCTGCCCTCTTCTTAAATATCAGGCAAAAGTTCCCAGATATTCATTCGCCATGCCTCTGCGCCTTGTTGCTTTTGTTCCGAATTTGCTAATTTTCGTCCCCTGCTGACGCTGTTAAAAAAAAACAACCTGGAAGTCACATCCCTAACCCCCTACTTACTACCTTTTTCGCTAAAAAGCGGGGAATTCCTGCCGCCTCTGGCGGTTCTTCGCCGGCCGGGCCAAATTTTTTAGCTTCCGGACCTCGCCGGGAGTAAGAAAGCGGTATTCGCCGGGCTGCAGGTCCCCCAGGCCAAGCGGTCCCAGGCGGATCCTCTTTAACCGGTAAACGGGGTGGCCGATTCGCTCGCACATTCTCCGCACCTGGCGCTTGCGTCCTTCGTGGATGGTGATTTCCAGCAGGGCACCCTTTTTGTTTTTTCCTTTTAAGTGCACCTCGGCGGGCGCAGCCGGGCCGTCGGAGAGCATTACCCCTTTGGTCAGCAGGGCAAGTTTTTCCGCCGGGGGAACCCCGTATACCCAGGCCAGGTAGGTTTTTTTAACCTGGTGGCGGGGGTGGGTGAGGGCGTAAGTCAACTCTCCATCGTTGGTCAGTAAAAGCAGGCCTTCTGTTTCGTAATCCAGCCGGCCGACCGGGTAGACCCGCGCGCGGATGTTTTTGAGCAGATCGGTGACTTTCGGGCGGCCCTGGGGGTCGTGCAGGGTGGTTACGCAGCCCGCCGGTTTGTTGAGTAAAATATAG
>DAISHP010000225.1:0-4102 GCA_036822475.1 Bacillota bacterium | reverse complement strand
CGTATAGAGAAGGTTTTCCGCCGCGTCGAGTAAAATCCCGCCGTTAAAGACGACGTTGCCCCTTTCGTCCCGGGGAAATTCCTCGAAGAAGGCGTCGAAGGAGCCCAGGTCGCTCCACTTCACCGCCAGGGGAAGCACCGCCACCCGGTCGGATTTTTCCATCACCCCGTAGTCGATGGAAACGGCGGTGACCTTTTCGAAAATTTCGCTTACGTCTTCGGCGCGAAAGGCTTCGGCAACCTCCGGGCAGCACCGCTGCACCTCCCCGGCAAAAATGCCGGTGTGAAACATAAACATACCGCTGTTCCACAGGTAGCCTTTTTCCACGTAAGCCAGAGCCGTTTTTTCGTCCGGCTTCTCTTTAAATTCCGCCACCCGGTAGCCGGCGCCTACAGGCTCGCCGGGCTTGATGTAGCCGTAGCCGGGGTGGGGCCGCGTGGGCTTGACGCCGAAGGTGAGCAGGTATTCCGAGGCCAGGGGGCGGCCTTTTTGGACGGTTTCGAAAAACTCCGGCCCGTCTTCAAGCAGGTGATCGGAAGGGAAAACCGCCACCAGATCGTCCCCGTGGCGCCTCACGATTTCTTTCACCCCGTAGAAGATCGCCGGTAAGGTATTTTTTCCCACCGGCTCCAGGAGGACATTGCCCTCGTCAAACTTATGGCCCAGTTCTTCAATCTGGCCCAGGACCAAAAACTTGTAGGCGGCGTTGGTGACGACGTAGAGCTGGGACAGATTGGTCAACCGGACACTTCTTTCCACAGTCATTTGAAAAAGCGAACGGTTGTTTTTCAGCTTTAAAAACTGCTTGGGGAAGTTTGTGCGGGAAAGCGGCCACAGCCTGGTGCCGCTGCCGCCGGCTAAAATAATCACCTTCATCTAACGCGTCTCCTTTAATTTTAAACAGGGAGCGCCAGGCTTATGGTAATTTAAAGTAACCCATTCCTACCTGAGTGAAATGATCGTCATCCGTTAAGATTCTTGATATTTTAAACTCATTCATAACCACCATAGTCGTAAAATCAGTGAAAGAAATCTTCGGTTTATCTTTGAATTTAAGACGTAACCGCTTCGCCTCGGAAAATCTTTCTGGCGTGATGAACTCCAACTGGAGGTAACCCTTTTGAATCGCTACCTCTATAAATTTTAATGATTCTTGAGCCTGAGCAAAAGGAAGGCGCCTGAAAAGAAGGGTGAATGTCTCATCTAAAACATAATCTGTCGTAAAGGCAAGCCCACGTTTTTTACGAAGTTCAGCATAAACTTCCTTTGCCTGGAGGTGCTGATTTTCCTTTTTATCCCGGAGAGTCAGCCATCCCCAGGTGTCAATAAAGATTGTCATTCTCCGTAAAGCTCCCTGTCAATATCCCTGGCTAAGGAACCGTGCTCAACGCCCCCAATAAAATTCAGAATAGGATCTTTATCCGGATTAAGGAAAACAGCTTTTTCTAATTCTTTACCCTGTTTTGATTTTAAGCTGCTAATAAACTTAAATACTTTTTTGAGTTCCTTTTCGGGCAAATCCTTAATTTGCTCAAATAAACGATCTTTTAATACTGAAGAATTCAATTTGTTTCCACCGTCCTTCTTTGGTAAAAAACCATTTTAAATATTTTACCATCGAAGATTATAGTTTTCCACATCTTTTTACCCTGGTTATGGTGTTCGGCTTTCGGTAGCGGTAGAGCTGGTAGCTGAACTCTTCCCGGGCAAAACGCTGATCTGTTTTCAATATTCCCATTCAAAATCCCTCACCTGGGGGTACTCCCGCAAGGCTTCCTTCATGATTTCACAGATCCTCTCCAGCCCCGCCGGGGTCCTCGCTTCGCAGCGGGCCACCAGGACCGGCTGCGTGTTGGAAGCGCGCACCAGGCCCCAGCCGTCTTCAAAAAGCACCCGCGCGCCGTCCACGTCAATGACTTCGTAATTATTCCGGAATTCTTTAACGAGCTTCTCTACAACGGCAAATTTAACCTCGTCCGGACAGGGTACGCGCGTCTCCGCCGTGGAGTAATATTGCGGCACGTCCGCCAAAAGCAAAGAAAGAGGTTTATCCGTGTTTGATAATATGCGCAAAAGGCGCCCGGTAGCGTAAAACGCATCGTCGTAGCCGTAGTATTCGTCGGCGAAAAACATGTGGCCGGACATTTCCCCGGTAAAGGGGGCTTTGAGTTCCTGCATTTTCGCTTTAATCAGGGAATGCCCCGTCCTGGAAAAGACGGGTCTCCCCCCCAGGCGGGCGACTTCCTCCACCAGGCTCTGGGAGCACTTCACCTCGATGAGCGCCGGAGCACCGGGGTACCGGGGCAGGATTTCGCGCCAGAAGAGGATCATCAGCCTGTCACCCCACACCACGTTCCCCCGGTCGTCCACCACGCCCAGGCGGTCGGCGTCCCCGTCGTAGGCCACGCCCAGATCCGCCCCCGCCGCCAGCACTTTCTTGCGCAGATCGGCCAGATTGGCCGTCTTCACCGGGTCGGGGTGATGATGGGGAAAGGCCGGATCGGGATCGCAGTAAAGCTCTTCCACCCGGCAGCCCCAGCGGCGCAAAATTTCCGGAGCAAAGTACCCTGCCGTCCCGCTTCCGCAGTCCACCACCACATACAGCCGGCGCGGCCCAAGCCTGACCTTTTCGGTTAGCATATCCAGGTAAGCGGGAACAACGTCCAGGGATTTCATTTCTCCCCGGCCCTCGGCAAAGGAACCGAGTGCGCAGATTTCCTTCAACTTCTGGATCTCTTTACCGTAAATGGTCCCCGCGTCGTCCGCCGCCAGCTTGAACCCGTTGTCCTCCGGCGGGTTGTGGCTGCCGGTGACCATCACCGCGCCCTGAATACCGTAATGGATGCGGGCAAAATAAACCATGGGGGTAACGACCAGGCCCAGGTCGTACACCCGGCAGCCTGTCGCTAAAAGCCCTTCGGTGATCCCTTGCCGCAGTTCCTCCGAACTGACCCGGTTGTCCCGGCCCACAAGGACTTCTCTTAATCCATGCTGTTGCAGGTAGGTACCGAACCCCCTGCCCAAAGTACGGGCCGTAGCGAAGGTCAGGTCCAAACCAGCTTTACCTCTTATGTCGTACTCGCGAAAGATAGCAGAATTAAGAGCTGTATCTACATTCAGCAAATCAAAAAATACCTCCCCGCGCCTTTTCTATTTTCAAGACTTGAAGCCAATAATCCAAAACATCGTTCAACGTCTCTTCAAATGCAATTTTTGGCTCCCAGCCAGTTTCCCGTGATATTTTTTCCCTGCTGCCCAACAACACGGGGATGTCGCTTTTTCTTCTGAAGGCGGAAGACGAATCGACAGCGGCCGCGATTCCGGCTTTTTTCATTAAAATCTCAATAATTTCCCTCACGGTATAAGCTTTCTGACTGCAAACGTTATAGATTTCCCCCGTCCTTCCCCTCTGCAGTAAAAGCCAGTATGCCTCCACCACGTCGCGCACGTCGGTAAAATCCCGGGCGGAATCCAGGTTGCCCGCCACAACTACCGGTTCCTTTCGACCTAAAGCAATTGCCGCTATTTCCCTGCCCAGCCGGGAGCACACAAAATCCGTTGTCTGACCCGGTCCGGTGTGGTTAAAAGGGCGGGCGCACACCACCCGCAGGCCTTCCGCGGCGCAGGCGCAGGCCAGATCTTCCGCTGCCGCCTTGCTGGCCGCATAATGATTGTTTGGACACAACGGACGATCTTCTTTTACCGGGAGATCTTCCGCCTTCACCACCCCGTAGGCATTCGCCGTGCCGACGTAAAGCACCCGGGCCTCGGGAACGACCTCCTTTACCTGCCGAAAAAGGTGAAAAGTACCCTGAAAATTCACGCGGTAATAAACTTCCGGACTAATCCCCGTGGTCACTGATACGGCGGCCAGGTGGTAGATCTCGTCCGGCCTCGCCGCCTCAAGAGCTTTCCGCACGGAACCGGCATCCGTTACGTCCAGAAAGACGGGGTGAAAATTTCCCGGACCCGGGTCGCCGCCGAAAAAATCTTGGCAAACCTTGCCCTCGCCTTCGCCTTCCCGCTCCCAGTCTTTCTTGCGGAAAGCCCCGAACACCTCGTACCCCCTGGCAAGCAAAAACCTCACCAGGTAAGGCCCCAC
>DAISHP010000224.1:0-4116 GCA_036822475.1 Bacillota bacterium | reverse complement strand
TCGTTACTTTGACTGTTACTTTGCCAAGATTGAGGGCTCCCTGGTGCGTGAGATAACCAGGAGTGGACGCTCCCGGATGATTGTAGAAAACATGGTAAAACTTTTGCAAGGGCTTTCGATAGAGGTGGTGGCCGAGTTTGTAGAGAACCGTGAAACAGCTGAAATTTTGCGCCGCGCCGGCGTTCGATACGGGCAGGGTTATTATCTGGGCATGCCCGTACGGTGCCCTGGTAACGGGGATTAGCGTCAATGTTTAATTCGCACGAGCCGCTTGCGGGGAGCCGGAGGGCTTTTGATTTTTTTCTTTCTATCCTGCGCTTTGATAATTTTTATGACGCCCGGTGCTTTTCCCGGAGAAAGTTGACAGCCCCTCGGGAAAGGGAGCGGGCTTACCCAGGTAATATCCCTGGCCGCAATCTATTCCGATCTCCTGCAGCACTTTCAAGATATTTTTATTCTCCACAAACTCGGCGATAGTCTTCTTGCCCAAAACATGCGCAACGGTGTTCATGGCCTGGACCAGGGCGCGGTTGGCAGGATCTTTGTCCACGTTGTGGACAAAGGCCCCGTCGATCTTGAGGTAGTCCACCTGAAGGGTGCGGAGGTAGGAAAAGGACGAAAAGCCTGCGCCGAAGTCGTCCAGGGCAAAGCGGCAGCCGGCGCTTTTAAGCCTGTGGATCCAGCGACCGGCCCGCACCAGATCCTTTACGGCGGCCGTTTCGGTGATCTCAAAACCGACCCGGGAGGGATCTATGCCGCTCCTGCGGATGTTATCTTCTATGAGTTCCAGCAGGGCTTCATCTCCCAGACTTACCCCGGAAAGGTTGACAAAAAGTTCTAGTTCAGGATATTTATGCAGGGCGTTAAAGGACGACTGCACCACCCAGCGATCTATCTGCGGCATCAAGCCGAAGCGCTCGGCCACGGGGATAAACCTGTCCGGGGGAATCATCTCCCCCTCCTCGCCCTGCAGGCGGACCAGGGCTTCGTGGTGAGTTATTTTCCCTTCGCCTATTTTGACCACCGGCTGGAAGAAGAGCACAAAACGGTTTTCTTTAAGCGCGTTCTTGATTAAGCCTATTAACTCATTGGTTTCAGAAAGCCTGGCTGCCGTATCCTCGCCGGGCCGTGCGAAGACAACCCTGTTCCGGCCGCCGTCCTTGGCCGCGTAAAGGGCGGTATCGGCAAAAGAGAGGATTTTCTGATGGTCTAAAGTCCCGTCAATCATGATGACTCCGATGCTTATACTCAAGTTGAAGCAAGTTTTATGTATGGTGAGGCACAACTCGCTTTCCTCTACTACCCGGCGCAGTCTTTCGGCTACAGTCCCGGCCGTTTCAGCAGTCGCCCCTTCCAGCAATACGGCAAACTCATCCCCCCCAAACCGGGCGAGAAGGCCCCCCTCACTCAGGTTGCTCTTTAAAATATTGGTCAGGGTAATCAGCAGCTCGTCGCCTGCAGCGTGCCCGAGAGTATCGTTGACCAGTTTGAAATTGTCCAGGTCGATTAAGAGGAGGGCGCTCTTTTCTCCCCGCTTTGCTTTAGCTACCGCGCGCTTGAGGGCCTCCTCCAGGGAGTACCTGTTGGGAATATTGGTCAAGGAGTCGTGGGTGGCCAGGTAATGCAGCTGCTTCTCTCCTCTCTTGCGCTCGGTGATGTCCTCCACAATCCCCAGCACGTACTGAATCCCGTCTTTCCCAGACGGCCGGAGCACCGCCGTCACTTGGGCCCATAAAGTTTCACCGTCCCTGCGCCTCAAAAGGAGCTCCATGTTCTTGACGCGGCCTTTCGCGGTAATCATATTGACAAAGGATTCCCTGTCATCAGGATTTACGTAAAGGGAGGGCCACGTCAACCCGTTAAGTTCCTGCCGGTCCTTAAAACCGAATATTTTTAAAAAAGCAGGGTTTGCATCAAAAAAACGCCCTTCTTTGGTACTCATGTATATCCCGGTATCCAGGTTGTTCACCAGGTAGTGGTAGCTCGTCTCCAGGTGGTGTCTCTCGGTTCTTTCGAGCGCCAGCAGCTTTTCGTGGTTGAGGCAGGACAGGATGGCGTTGCCCAGTTTCGGGGCCACACCGGCAAGGATCCCCGCCAGCCCTTTACCGGAGGCGCCCCTGCAGGTAAAGGACAGCTGGATCAAGGCCAGTTTTTCCACCGGGACCAGCAGCACTTCCTTTTCGCTTCCGGTGAACGGTGCGCAGAACTCTTTGAAATCATCGTCGTGTTCTGTCTTTACCAGCGGCCGCCCCGATTCCATAACGACGCCCGCCCGGTGCTTGAGGGCATTTCCGGCCGCATGGTAATCCACCCCTCTGGTGCAGAAACCCACACCGGCCACGTATTCCAGCGCCTCTCCGTGCCACAGCCAGACGGTGCCCCGGTAGGCGCCCCCTTTGCGTACGACGGTCTTGAGGAATCGGTCGAGCATTTCCTTCAAGTCCAGGCTGCCGCCTATGGCCAAGGCAATCTCGTAGGAAAGGGAGAGTTTTTTTATCAGGTCCATAATATCTTTATCCATAATTTACCCAATCCCAACCACGGTCGTCTTGTTGTAAAACTCCAGGTACCTGTCCCCGGCAGAGGCTATTTCTCCCAGACCGAGGAAGCCGAACATGTGCAGGTCCGGCGGGATATTGCTGCGGATGGCCCTCAACTCCCGGCCGATGTCGCCACCGAGATAGAGTACCCTGGAAATGCAGTCGATGACCAGGGCGCCCCGCCCTGAACTGCCGGTCTGTTCCCTGAACCGGGCCAAAGCCTGGCCTGCAGCCTCGCCCGCAGCACTGATAAGGCTTTCCGGGTCTCCTTTCAGAATGTTCACAACGGAGTTTTCAGGGATTTCTCCGACCAGAACGATGCTTCCATCGTCCTCCACCCTGATCGGGTCGCGTACTACAATACTCCCGTCCATTTTGACCATTCCGAAGGGATAGCCCTTCGCGATTTCGAAGAAATTTCCGGGTGTGATATTTATTCCGACCTTTTCCTCCAGGACCTGCCGGTAATTTGCAAAGGCAGGCTGCCAGTTAAGCTCAACCAAGATATTGCCCTCTGTGCGGTTGGCCACCAGGGGACCGTACATGGGTTCCCAACCGTGGCTTACTCCCACGCCGACGGGGCCTTCGATACCGACCAGCAGTGCGCCGCCTGCAAAACACTCTTCCCCGGTAAACAGGACCGGCTTCCGGTCCGGCCCGAGGCTGCCGGCCCCGCCTCCGATAAAACTCAACCGCCCGCTGCAAGTTTCAAACAGCACGTCGAGAAAGGGAGATATGCCGCGTGCCAGGCCGTCAACGATTACCAGAAACGTTCCGGCCGGGCCGGCCGCCGCCATGTCTGCCGGTAAACCCTTGAAACTGTCGAGATCTCTAACAGCCTTCACGGAGACCGGGTACTTAATGCCGCAGCCGAGTATTCCCTCCCTGTACCACGAATTGCCGAAAATGATCCCCGGAAAAATGCCGCCGAATACGGGCACGCCCATCTCTCTGAACAGCGGCCGGACATCGTCGAAGTGAAAGGGGGTCATTTCGCCAATTATTAAGAATATTCCAAATAATTCCTTGCTGCTAAAATTTGTCAGAAACCGCCTCCAATCCTGGCGGTTACCGGGATTGAACAGGGCCGCCTGGTTGACCATGGCAAATCCCCCCCCTTACACAATAACCGGGTACCGGTACTTTATGCTTTTAGTTTATAATGTTGCCGGTAAAACTTCAATATACTTTATACATAAATAGCCGTAATCCTGCAAAGCTAATGATCCGGCGTACCGGAAATTTTATACAAACCTAATAAATTGTAGAACATTGTCGAAAATAAATATAACATTTTTACAAGATAAATATTGAAAAATATCTAAATATGGCATGTACTATTTATAAAGGTTATTTTTTGCTTTTATAATTGTTTGTCTGGTTCTGCTTCCTGAAGAATTCAAAGAAAGAAATGGCTTTTTTTGTTTTTACCAGGTTGCCGTGGACGTGTTTATACGCCACAACGAAGTTACTCGCGATAATTCGCGATAATTGATGTAACAGAGTGGCAGACTTTTTTAATCAAGATTTTTAAATCTTATAGACCCCCATGCCGCTAAAGCGGCACCAGCAAGGA
>DAISHP010000223.1:0-4126 GCA_036822475.1 Bacillota bacterium | reverse complement strand
AACTTCTTCAAGCATCATTTTTAGTGCGGTATAGAATACTCCGGGTTAGAAGGAATGCTGAAGCGGAAATTTCCGTTAACCATAAACTGGTGGCGTGTTCCGCTGTAAGGCCCTTTGAACCCGAGTTTACGGAGACGGCCGATAAAGTCCCGGCGTTTACAAGGAGCCCACCGACTCATGACGAGGCTCCTGGTTGAGGTCGATTTCGTTGATTACCGGGAGGGGATGTTTAAGCTTTAAACCCAGCAGGATCCAATCTTCGAGGGTGGAGCGGAGTTCAGCTTCACATTCCCGCAATGTCCGGCCGAACGCCACAACGCCCGTACATGTGGGGATGCGCCCGGCGAAAGTACCGTCCTCGAGTTTATCATAGACAGCCTGGGCCATACATTGGTTGATATAATCTGTAAGAATGAAGAATGCCACCATCGAAAACCCCCGAACAAAAATACCAGGATAAATCCTGGTTATAGATTACCCTAAAGGAAAGTTATTTTCAAGAGTAAATAACGTATTTTACGTCTATAAGGTGTTGCCCGTTTAAAGCGTGAGGATCCCTTCTCTGTTCCGCACCAACCTTAAAACCTGTTCCTCTTTTCCGTCCAGGGCGTTGATGTACACCAGGAAGGTGTCGTTGTCCAGCTGACCGCGGAACTCGTACACCAGCTTCTCTTTATCGACGCCCGCCGGGATCAGGGCCAGGTGGCCGCCGGTAACGTTCTTCAGATTGGGGCTTAATTTTGTCCGGGCCTGGGCGGCGGTAATCCGCGGCCGGGGAATCTCCCGCCGGTGGTGGTTCATCAGGTAGCTCGCCGCTTCCAGGCCCACCACCTGTCCGTCGTCCAGGGCGACGGACACCTTGACCTGGTCCGGATAAAGGATCACTCCGTTTTGCGTAGCGGCAAAGTTAAAGATGGCCACCCCACCGCCGTGTTCGTAGTAGGTGGGAATCAACTCCCGGTAGCCCCGCCGGATTAAAAATTCTTTGGCTTTTTCTCGCGCCTGCTCCAGGCTGAGGGTTTGCCTGCCCATGTTCCGGGCACTGGTGTACCACAGGACGTGGCCGCCCGTTTCGCTTACGGCCACAGCCGCCCATTCCTGAAAACCGGGCCGGTGGGAGGCAATATCTACCTGGTAGGCCTTGATTTTTCCCTCATTAATGCTCACCCTTTCCACCGCGTAGTTTTCCGGCGGATGACGGCGGTCAAGGAATTCCAGGGCTTTTTCCCGAGCCTGTTCAGCAGTGATTTTCCCGCCCGTCAACCCTTTTGGTTCCTTTTTTTCCAGGTGGTCGGAAAACGGCCCGTCGTAAATCAGGGCAGGTATTCCTTTCATATGCTCTTCCACCGTCTGAAAATTCCGGCTGGACAGTTTGGATTCCTGGCGCTGGAAAACCCGGCCCGTCTTTTGGGAAAGTTCGCTTAAGTAAAGTTTCCCGGCAGCGATTTGCCTTTCCATGTCCTGCAGGTCGGTATTCAGGGTGGACGCCTGCTTGTAGAGCCGGCTCAGGGTTTCCCGTTCCTTTGGATTTTTTTCCACGCCGGAAGACACCTTGCCCGCCAGGGAATAGGCGTAATCGCCCACCTGCGTAAGAAATTTGGCGGTGCGCCCGATGGAGATGTCGGGCAGCGGCAGCTGGTTAAGATTGGTTTGGGCGGCATTGGCCCGCTGCCAGATCTCCAGTAGAATTTTGCTGTCCACCTCCGGGGCCTGGGCGACCAGCAGCTTGGACAAGAGTACTTCCACGTTTTGAATATTGTTTAAGGTATCGTAGAAGGAACGGTAATATTTATTGGTCAGGACAATTTCCAATTGTTTGCGCACGGTGTACTGGTGGTAGCCCCAGTAGCCGAGGGAACCCAGCAGGATTACCCCGATTGCCAGGGACAAAAGCCAGCGCCGGCGATTCATCGGGCAGACCTCCTTTAAAAAATAGTCGGTTATCGGTTGTCAGCCGTCAGGCCGGGGAAATGAAACTAAATCCAGGTGTCAGAACTTCCACCCCTTGCGGGGGTTATTTTAAAACCTCCGTTTCCGGGACGGAGGAGCTTCTTTAGCGGGCGAAGACGTGCCTGCCGATTTGCGTCAGGATGTTTCTCGACCAGATCCAGGGACTCACCAGCTTGGCCGGGTTCCAGAAGTAAAGGGCGCCGCCGGTCGGGTCCCACCCGCTCATAGCCAGCATCGCCGCGCGCAGCGATTCTTCGGTGACCGGCCGGTTGTATTGCCCGTTGCTGACCGATTCAAAGGCGTGCGGCTGATAAATTACCCCCGCTAAGGAATGGGGAAAGGCGGCACTGCGCAGGCGATTTATAATTACCGCCCCTACCGCCACCTTGCCGGTGAAAGGTTCGTCGGCCGCTTCTCCTTCAATTACCCTGGCCAGCAGATAAACGTCACCCCGGTTGCTGATCCCGCGGGAAACGCCCGCCGGTTCCGGAGGCGCGTAGTCAAAGGTGGGAGAAAAGCCCAGGGCTGCCCAGGTCGCCGGCCCCACCACGCCGTCCGGAACAAGACCGTTGGACCGCTGAAAAAGGATTACCGCCTGCCAGGTCCCGCCGCCGTAATACCCGTCCAGGGGGCCGGTGTAGTAGCCCCAGGCGCTGAGCTGGCTCTGCAGGCGGTAAACGTCATCGCCGGAAAGCCCCCAGTAAAGGGAACGGTCCTGGGCGTAAGCCGCGGGGCAGGCCAGGCACATCCCAGCCAGAAAGACGAAGACCAGCAGCACGGTGCCTATTTTTTGCCTGGTCAAAAGCAATGACCTCCTCAGAAAATAGAGGCACAGAGGCAACAGGCACAAAGGCACAAAGGAAAATGTACCTGCTTTATGCCTCATTTTCATTATTTATGGAGAGAACGAACGTTCTCATGGGCAACTCCCTCGAAAATAGTTGTCGGTCGTCAGTTGTCGCCTCGCGAGCCTCGCCGGGCAGCTTCGAGCTATGGAATGCGACTAACTATAGTTTGCATTAAAAACCAGTTGAATATGTAAAGATTTTTTCTTAATCGAAAGGGGTTTTTGCCTGTTGTTAGTTGCCCCGGCACTAACGCCCTAAACTAAGAGATATGGATAGACATATTTATTCTTGGCGGCCTGGTATTTTCGAGAGAGAGGGAAGGATTCATCCTCCTTGAAGGGGCAGTTTGGAAATGCTATAATTGATTGATGCTTTGATCTTTTTTCTTTAAATAGGGCGGGAGCAAGGGAATGAGCGCAAATCAGAAGTCCATCCGCAATTTTTGCCTTATTGCTCATGTCGACCACGGAAAATCGACCCTGGCCGACCGGCTTTTGGAATTTACCGGTGCGCTGACCCGGCGGGACATGGTGGAACAGGTTTTGGATCAGATGGACCTGGAGCGCGAGCGGGGGATCACCATCAAGGCCAAAGCGGTGCGCCTCGCCTACCGGGCTAAAGACGGCCGGGAGTACCAGTTAAACCTGATTGATACCCCCGGGCACGTCGACTTTTCTTACGAAGTGTCGCGCAGCCTGGCCGCCTGCGAGGGAGCCTTGCTGGTGGTGGACGCCGCTCAGGGAGTCGAGGCCCAGACCCTGGCCAACGCCTACCTGGCCATGGAAAATGACCTGGAACTGATCCCGGTGATCAATAAAATTGACCTCCCCAACGCCGCAACGGAGCGCGTAAAAAGGGAAATCGAGGACGTCCTGGGCCTGGATTCCGCCGGGGTCATTCTGGCTTCAGCCAAATTGGGCATTGGGGTGGAGGAAATCCTGGAGAGCATCGTCGCCCGGATCCCGCCTCCCCGGGGCGACGCAACGGCCCCCTTAAAGGCGCTGATTTTCGACTCCCACTACGATCCCTACAAAGGCGTCATTGCCTACGTGCGCGTGGTGGACGGCTGCTTCCGGCCGGGGATGGTCATCAAGATGATGGCTTCCGGAAAGGAATTCGAGGTGAACGAGGTAGGGGTTTTTCGCCCGGCCATGACGGCGGTTGACGGACTGCGGGCCGGCGAAGTGGGCTTTATCGCGGCGGGAATCAAAAACGTCAAGGACGCCCGCGTGGGAGACACGATCACCGAAGCGGTCCGCCCGGCCGCCAATCCTTTGCCCGGCTACCGGCGGGCGACGCCGATGGTTTACTGCGGCCTCTACCCCGTG
>DAISHP010000222.1:0-4142 GCA_036822475.1 Bacillota bacterium | reverse complement strand
AGTTGAATCAGGAAATCGAGAGCAGAGCGCCCCTGGTGGTGGAAGAATACCGCGAGCGCCTGCGGCAGCGGGTGCAGGAGCTGGTTCCCGGCGACACCGTCGAACCCGCCCGTCTGGCCGCGGAGGTCGTTTTATTTGCCGAGCGTTCCAGCATTGCCGAAGAAATCGTGCGCATCTCCAGCCACCTTAACCAGCTGCGGCTTGCCGGCGAAGAAGGCGGGCCGGTGGGTAGGAAACTGGATTTTTTGCTTCAGGAATTAAACCGGGAAATCAACACTATCGCCCAGAAGGCCGGCGATTTGCGGATCAGCCAGCTCGTGGTGGAAGTGAAAAGTGAGCTGGAAAAAATCAGGGAACAGGTGCAAAACGTGGAGTAGGGGAGAAAGACACAAAGGCACAAAGGGACAAAAAGGCGCTGATCCTTATTTTTTTCTGTGTTCTTTAAAGCTAAATTTGCAGCCGGTGAGTTCTGGGCATAAACATACGGGAGGGAAAGAAGTGGAGATCAAGTTAATTAACATTGGTTTTGGCAACATTGTTTCGGCCAACCGGATCATCGCCATCGTGAGCCCGGAATCCGCCCCCATCAAACGGATCATCAACGAAGCACGGGACCGCGGGATGTTGATCGACGCCACCTACGGGCGGCGCACCCGGGCAGTCATCATTACGGACAGCGATCACGTCATCCTGTCGGCCGTCCAGCCGGAAACGGTGGCGCACCGTCTGGGGAACATGGGTGGCAAAGAAGCCCCTCCTCCCGTCGGCGCGGAGGAAATTGCCAATTAGCAATGAATGAGCCGGGCGTCCTGGTTGTGTTGTCCGGGCCTTCCGGAGTGGGGAAAGGCACGGTAAGCCAGGCTTTGCTCCGCAGCGAGCCCAATCTGGTCCTCTCGGTCTCCGCTACCACCAGGCTGCCCCGGAACGGCGAAACGGACGGGGTCAGCTACTATTTTGTTTCGCGCGAAAAGTTTTCGCTGATGATCGAGGGCGATGAATTTTTAGAATGGGCAAGGGTATATGATAATTTCTACGGCACCCCCCGCCTGCCGGTGGAAGAGACTTTGGCCCGGGGGAAAGACGTTTTGCTGGAGATCGACGTTCAGGGAGGGCTGCAGGTCAAGAGGAAATTACCGGAGGCGGTTTTAATTTTTCTCCTTCCCCCGTCCTGGAAGGAGCTGGAGGCCCGGCTGGCGGGGCGGGGCAGCGAATCGCCGGAGGAAGTGCAAAAACGGCTGCAATGGGCGAAGCGTGAGCTGCAGTCGCTTTCCCTTTACGATTATGTGGTAGTCAATGAGCGGGTCGAAAAAGCGGTTGAACAAATCCGCTCCATTATTACGGCGGAAAAGTGTCGGACGGCGCGTTTTCGAAACCTTAAAATTTAGCGCGGGGGATTGCGATGAAGCAACCATCTCTGGATGAGTTAATGAAAAGGGTCGACAGTCGCTATACGCTGGTTGTAATGGCCGCCAAACGCGCAAGGTTGCTGACGGAAGCAGGGGGAAACGAAGCAAACGGAAGCAAGCCGGTGACGAAAGCGCTGGAGGAAATCGCCAACGGAAAAATAAAATTCCGGCACACTAAACAGGGGAGGAAATAAGAGCAGTCGTCGGTCGTCGGAGGTCAGAGGTCGGGCGCCGGATGGCGAACGCTTGAAAGCTTAAAAAGGGCCCGGACCTTTATCTGGCGGTGAAGATAGACTGTTGGCGAAAATGTTCAAAGGGAAGACGATCACTTTGGGCGTGACAGGAAGCATCGCCGCCTATAAAGCGGCGGAACTGGCCAGCCTGTTAAGCAAGGCGGGGGCAGACGTGCACGTGATCATGACGGCCAGCGCGCAAAAATTTGTGGCGCCGGCCACCTTTGCCACCCTCACCGGGAACCCCGTGCAGACGGATCTGTTTGCCGGTACGGACGGCCTGGGCGGCGCGGGCGGCCCGCTGCTTCCCCATATCGAACTGGCGAAGGCGGATTTGTTGGTGGTAGCTCCGGCTACCGCTAATATTTTGGCCAAGGCGGCGCACGGCCTGGCGGACGACCTGTTGAGCGCCGCGCTCCTGGCCGCGCCGGGGCCCGTTTTATTCTGCCCCGCAATGAACGTCCACATGTACAGGAACCCGGCCACCCAGGCCAATCTCGCCGCCCTTAAAAAATACGGCCACCACGTCCTGGAGCCAGGGAAGGGCCCGTTGGCCTGCGGGGAGACAGGCGAAGGCCGGCTTCCCGAGCCGCCGGAAATCGTGGCGGAAATCGCCCGGCTGCTGGGCCCGGCAAAAGACCTGCAGGGGCTTTCTGTGCTGGTCACCGCCGGCGGTACCCGCGAGCCCATTGATCCCGTGCGTTTTCTTTCCAACCGCAGCTCGGGGAAGATGGGCTACGCCCTGGCCGGGGCCGCTGCGGTGCGGGGGGCGGACGTTACGCTGGTGACCGCACCCACCGCGCTGGCTGTACCAGGAGGCGTCAAGGCGGTTCTCGTGGAAACCGCGCAGCAAATGTTTGAGGCGGTCCTGGAGCATTTCCCCCGGGCGGACATCGTGATCAAGGCGGCAGCGGTGGCCGATTACCGGCCCGCCCGGACGGCGGCGCAGAAAATCAAAAAGGAAGGGGAAACCCTGGTCATCGAGCTGGTCAAAAACCCCGACATCCTGCTGGAACTCGGCCGGCTTAAAAAACCCGGCCAGGTGCTGGTAGGCTTTGCTGCGGAAACGGAAAACCTGCTGGCCAACGCCCGCCGGAAACTGGAGAAAAAAAACGTGGACCTGCTTGTGGCCAACGACGTTACCCGGCCGGGGGCTGGCTTCGGCGCGGACACCAACCTCGTCAAACTCATTTACCGCGACGGCAGAGTCGTCGACCTGCCCCTGATGAAAAAAACAGAACTGGCCCACCGCATCCTGGACGCGGCCCTCGCCCTGCGCGGGTGAAGCAAGGTTAACTGTAATTAACCTTTTACAGAAACCTAAACAAGAATTATAATTAGAATAAAAAGAAAGGCGGGGCGGTGAGCTTTCATGGCGGTCAACAAGGTAAATAGAATTTACGAATTGATCAAAGAATTACCTCCGCATCTCCAGAAAGAATTGTATGAACGTTTGGGAGCAGAAATAAAGGGAAGAAGAAAGGAAAAAGTGTTGGATGAATTAATCGGGATAGCAGGCGGTCCAAAAAATAAAGGGTCACGTACATACAAGGAGGACTTGTACGGTGGACCAAGTTTTTGGCTTTGATTCACATTTTTTTATTTTTGGGAAAAATCTTCATCCTTGATAGCGGCTCCAAAAGCCCGGTGGGGCTTATTTTTAGTGAAATTTCCGAAAAAGGTTGGAAAAGTTTCTCCAGGTACATCACGTCTTAAACCATAATAATATGGTAATGGGTGAAATTTGGATAGCATTGGATCAAGAACTAAAAAATAACTGATAATTGGTTGCTGACCTGATTTGTGCCCGGTTTATACCATTGTAAGTTAGCGGGGGGTTCCTATGCCGCCGTTTGGCTACGGTCCGCCGCTCCGGCCCTGCCGGCCGTTTTACCAGCAGGTTGACGAGTCGGAAATCAGGCTGGACAGCGTTTCGCTCAAGTTGAATAGATCCAACACCCTGCGCCTGCCCTTCGAAGTGTCCCTGATCATTCCCCGGGCGGAGATCCGCCGCCGCTGGTACCAGGGAGGACAACTCTTCCAGGAGGAAGAATACAAGCTGAGCGGGATTACCCTCGTTCACTCCCCCCGCTACCCGTATCGCCCCGGTTTGTTTCCGGGAGGAAGACCCGGCGGGCCCGCTTTCCCGGAGCCGGGTCCAGCTCCGGCTCCAACTCCGGCGGCCGTGCCCGCATCCCCGCTGCCGGCCCCGCCTGAACAGCAGCGTGCTTCCGAAGAGGGGCAGACAGGGCAGGACTGGCCGGTCCCGCCTGCCAAACCGGCCCGGCCGGTTCAACCGGCGCGACCGGACACGCCCATCCGGAGCAGGCAACCGGCCTGTCCGGCACCGGAGCAAAATCCGGATGCCGAAGCAGTTCTTGCTGTCCGCCCCTTCACCCGGCCCAGTCCCGCTTTGTCGGCCGCACCGCCCGCACCGCTCACACCGCCCACGCCACCGGGGTCCCCAGGGAGCTGCGCGCGGCCCCTCCCCCCAGCGCCCCCC
>DAISHP010000221.1:0-4165 GCA_036822475.1 Bacillota bacterium | reverse complement strand
TCAAAAAAGAGCCGTTCTTTACCAACGGGTAATTTCATGTTAAAATGAGGGGAGGAAGTGAGGGTGGTGGCAGGAATGGACCTCGCGTTAAAAAGCTATGGTTCTGGTTTAACCTACGCAGATTACTGCAAAATTGACGACGGCCGCCGTTACGAGCTAATCGGGGGGGAATTGTACCTGGTACCGTCTCCAAGCGTGCCGCACCAGCGCGTTTCTTTAAGGTTAAGCTGGCGCCTGGCCGAATATATTGAGCAAAACGATTTGGGCACCGTGCTTACAGCGCCGATTGACGTTTACCTGACCGACCAGGATGTCGTGCAACCGGATATTATCTTTATTTCCAGGGAACATTCGGATATCGTTACAGAAATCAACATCAAAGGAGCCCCTGATCTGGTGGTAGAAATATTATCACCCTCGACGTCCTCCAGGGACCGCACGGCTAAAAAAGAACTGTACGCCACGTACGGGGTGAAAGAGCTGTGGATTATTCATCCGCTGGTGCAGACAATTGAGGTTTATCGGAGAGGAACGGAAGGAGCTTTCCAGGAACCGCTGTTCTATACCAGAAGAAGCAACCAAAAAATTACTTCCCCTTTGCTGCCGGGCCTCACTTTGGATTTAAACGATCTTTTTTAGATTAGGAAAAGCACCGGATTACCAGAACCCCCGTTAAAAACAGGATCGTGGTCAGGCCCAGGGTGTCGACCACCAGGGAAACGGTTTCGACCCAGTCCGGGGTTTCTTCTTCGGGAAAATACCTGCGGTTCGCCATTTCCTACACCCCGCTTTTTTTCGTCCGGAGCCGGCCGGCCGCCTGCTTAACCTTGAAAAGAGGGAGAGGGGGAGAGGGGCCTTACCGGGGAAGTTGACGCCCTCTCCTGCCAAGGGAAGGGTCGCTGCCGACCAGCGCCTCTCCAAAATACATGAAAAGGGAGCAGGTTAAAAAATGGAAAGGCCGGCTGCCTTAGTTAAATTAAGGCTAACCGGCCTATCGTTGTTCGATTTGGCCTGTTGTTTTCGTTTTATTAGCTTGTTATAATTATAACAATCTTCTTCTCCGGCGTCAACCCTTTTTCAAGAAATTTTTCGCTTGACTTTTTCGCCCCACACCTCTTTTAGCGTGGTCTTCCCTTTGTACCTCCGGAATTTTCTGCAGCCTTCGTAATTCGTATCATTACACCTTTGTGCCCTTGTGCTTTAGTGCCTTTCTTGACTCTGTGCCTCTGTACTTTGTGCCTTTGTGCCTCTGTGCCTTCGTTAACTTCTTTCCACGCCTTATGCCTCCGCCTTTTTCGCCGGCTTGCTGGCCGTGATCCCCAGCCCCTCAAAGATCAACATGATGGCGAAGCCATACCAGATGGTGTAAACAACGTAAAAAACGAGGGAACCAATCGAAACTCCCGCCACTTCCCGGAACCGGGCCGGCGGAATGCCGTCATAATTGTACGCCGGCTCTAAAGCCTTTTTGCTTACGTTTTCAACAAACACCGCCTCCGCCGGTCTGTTTTCTTGCAGATAGTAACCTTTTAACTGCTTGAAGGCCGCCCACCAGTAATAAACGGCTTCTTTGCCGGAAAAACCGTATTGACTCGGGGCGGGCGCTTCCCCGCTCTGAAACAAAGCCTCGGCATCGGCCAGCGCGCGCCGGGCCACCAGCCCCAGGTCACCCGTGACCCGCAGGCTATCCCCGCTGGCCGCCGCCTGGGCGCCCGCGGCAAGGAAGAGAGTTTTCATTTTTTCCAGCTCTTCGGCACTTTTCACCTGGAAAGTAACTTCCATTTTATTCCCGGTAAATTGATCTGCTTTCCCGGCCAGATCCGGAATAAAGTAGGACGATCCCTTGGACAAAGAGTTAAAGATGCCGTCGACCAAATGCAACCCGGTAGTTCCTTGAAAAACCGGGCTGAGGATTACGGCCAGGGTCGCTCCAAAGCAAATCAGCAGCACCAGGCCGGTGATAAATGCCCTCCGGTTAATGATTACAGGCATTTGCACACACCTCCTTAAAGACAGGAATTAGGGATTGGGAATTAGGAATTAGGTACTTTTGCTGGATATGACTATTTTCATCCTTTATGAATCCGGAGGCAACAAGCGCAACCATATGCAATTTCCTTATCTTTAATGGGTAGATTCCAGGGCCTGCTCCGTCCGCCCGGACGCTGCCGGCACGCCGGCCAGCGCAGCGTGTTCCGCCCTGATTTTTCCCACGCTCCGCAGGAAAGAGGCCAGGACCCAGAAAGCAAACCCGCTGACCAGGGCAAAAAAGATGGCCGTTCCGATGGTGCTCAGCAGTTTTCCGGCAGCCGGGGCCAGGCTGAGGTAACCGGCGCTGGAAAGCTTTTCCGGCAGAGCGCAGGCCCGGTTGACAAAGCCGGCAAAAATGGCCAGGGCGTAAAAACCGCGGATGACCGCTCCCTTAACCACCTTCGTCACCATGGCGCCGATTTGCACGCCGACCAGGGAGCCCAGCAAGAGGCCCATGGTCAGGGAGTAGAAGACGAACCCGCTGATGGCGTATTGAATGGACGCATACCCGGCCGTAAAGATGATCTGCAAAATGTCGGTGCCGACGGTCGTAAATGTGGATACGCCAAGCCCGTAGACAAACATCGGGAAGGTCAGAAAGCCCCCGCCGACACCCATAATGGCGGCCACAAAACCGACGATAAACCCGCACCCAATCACCGGATAAACAGGCAGTTGCCGGCCGCCCGGGACAACGTCCTGGTCGAATTTAACGTAAGGAGGAATCTTCAAAGACTGTAACGTCCGGGCAACCCTGGTCGTGGTTTGCACCTGCGCTTTTTGGGAAGCCTCGGCCCGGCGTAAGCTAAGATAATCGTAAAGGGCATAGGCCCCCAGAATACCGAGCATGAAAACATAGACGGCACTGATAAAGGCGTCGCTGAGCGCGGGGCTCCTTTCGTAAATAGACTTGTTCAAGCCCGTTCCCAGCGTCACCCCAAGGGATGAACCAACGACAAACCAGACCGCCAGCCAAACGTTCACGTTCCCCAGCTTCCGGTGCAGGGCGGTACCCATAATCGCTTTGGCAAAAATATGAAACTGATCGGTTCCCACCGTCATTATGCCCCTCACCCCGATGCTCATGAGCGCCGGGGTAATCACAAAACCGCCGCCGGCCCCGATGCATCCGGTAATTAAACCCGCGATCAGACCGACAAAGAGCGACCCGATGAACATCTCCGTGGTAATAAAGGACGGCGCGTAGGCTTTGCCGCCGCCGATTAATTCCGTTGCTAACGCTGCCTCCAAGCCCATGAAAAGGATGACCGGCAAAAGCATGGCCAGCAAGACTTTCCTGCGCCGGGTGAGGATAAACGTGCTGTTTTCCAGCTCCCACTTTGCGTAGGCGCTTTGGAAGCTCTGCAGCGTATCATTGAATTGCCTGCTTTTCCGGCTGATTTTTCGCCACCATTGCATCGGTTTCTCCCCCTTTCTTTATTTTAGACCGATAAAAACGGAACCATTTTTTTCCTTATTTAACTAACCTGTTCCCTTTTCATGTTTTTTGAAGAAACCTTCGCCAACAACCCTGCTTCTGCCGGCAACCAGCGAAAAATAAAGACCGCGATTGAATGAGCAACACCCCTTTCTGTGCTCTTCTTTGCTTTTTCCAGCTCATGTGAACTTATTCACTACACCTGACAAACCATCCTCCCTCCTGTCCGGCAATCACCCTTTTTACCCCGGGACCTTTTTCCGAAGCCTGAAAAGGTACTTTCTTTTCTGCTCCTCCTGCGGTCAGGCACCCGGTAAATTACTTGTGAGATAAATTACTATCTTTTTTCCAAAGTTACGTTTTTGTCACTACGCCTGTCAAACCGGAATATTTCGATAAACCGGCATAATCGATTAAAGATTGTTTTTTTCTCCTTCTATCTTTTCTTTGTTCATCCTGCATCCATTTTTCAGGCTTTTTTAAATCTCACTCTTCACCCTACAGCAAGTGGACTGCCACCAATCCTTATTGATTGACGCCATCCTTTCTATATGCCAGAATGGAAATAATCCTGGCTAACTGGAAAATTTTCAGGAGGCCAAAAACAGATAACAGGCCAATCCCTTTCTTGCATCTGAATATTAAGAAAATAACCCCGCCGGATTCACCTGTCCTTTTCTTTAAAAAATTCAAGGA
>DAISHP010000220.1:0-4171 GCA_036822475.1 Bacillota bacterium | reverse complement strand
GCCTTGGTGTTGTCGCCGAAACCCAGCCCGTCGGCAATACCCGTGCCCAGGGCGATAATGTTCTTCAGGGCCCCGCCCAGTTCCACGCCCTTTACATCAGAGCTGGTGTAAACCCGGAAACTTTCCGTCATCAAGAGGTCCTGAGCGGTTCCGGCGGCCTCCGGGGAAAAGCCGGCGCAGACCACGGCGGTAGGCATGCCCCGGCCGACTTCCTCGGCGTGGCTGGGACCGGATAAAACCACGTAAAACCGGGCCCGGTCCGGGCCGCCCTCTTCCAGAAATACTTCCGACATCCGCAAGAAAGTATTTTCCTCCAGACCTTTGGCCGCATTGACCAGCAAAATCCCCCGGGGCAGACAGGGCAGCGTCCGGCGCAAAACCTCCCGGAAGGCGTGCGAGGGCACGGCAAAGATCACCGCTTCCGCGCCGGCCAGAACGCTTTCCAGGTCTACTTTTGCCCGGACGTTTTCCGGAATGGACACGCCCGGCAGATACCGGACATTTTCTGCGCTGTTGATCTCACCGGCCAGCTCCGGTCTTCGGGCCCAGAGCTCCACTTTTTGCACTTTTTTGCTCAACAGGACGGCCAGCGCCGTAGCCCAGCTGCCGGCGCCGGCAATGGCCACCTTTTCCATATCCATCCTCACCCTATCCGGGGCTCCGGCCCGGCCCCCGGCAATGTGTTCGCCAGTCCGTTAAAGCCGCCCGATCCTTGATTCCGTACCAGACAATAGCCGGCGGATATTGGGCAGGTGCTTATAAACGGCGATCGCCGCCACGGCCAGCGCAAAAAGGAGATGAGTCCAGGAGCGCCCCAGCACCAGCATTAAAACCGGCAGGGCGGCCGCGGCGGTGATTGAACCCAGCGAAACGTAGCGGGAAACACCCACCACCGCCAGCCAGATCCCCAGCCCGATGAGCATCGCCAACGGGTCTAAAAGGAGAAATACACCCAGGGTAGTGGCGATGATCTTTCCTCCTTGAAAACCCAAAAAAACCGACCAGGAATGTCCCGCCAGCGCTGCCAGGGCAGTCAGCAGCTGGGCGTCGCCCCCCGCCAGATAGCGGCCCAGGAGCACAGCAAGCACTCCTTTGAGCACATCTCCGGCCAACACCAGGATTCCCGCCGCCGGACCCAGATTGCGCCAGACGTTGGTGGTGCCGATATTTCCGCTTCCGTGCCGCCGGATGTCGATTCCCTTCGCGCGGGCCACCAGGTAGCCGATGGGAACCGCGCCAATCAAGTAGCTGATCATGATGAGCAAAATGAGCTTCACCGGAGAACCTCCCTGGAAAATAGGAATTAGGGATTAGGGGTTAGGGGTTAGGAATTAGGGGTAAATACTTTTACATATTTTCATTACTTTATGGAAAAACGAACGTTCTCATGGGCAGTTCCCTTGAAAATAGGGTGAAAATAGGGGTTAGGGATTAAAGGCCCAAAGTAAAATATTCCCGGTCGTCTATCCATATCTCTTTGTGCCTTAATGCCTCTGTGCCTTTGTGCCTTAGTGCCTTCCTTAATGCCTTAGTGCCTTTGTGCCTCTTTGCCTTTGTGCCTTTATGGCGATTTAAGTATATGTCGCTCCCAGCAAAAATCGGACACCAAGCGATAGTTAAGCGATAGTTAACTTTTTCTGTTGCCCTTTTGAATCCTACCCCCGCCGGCGGCGGAAGAAGAAGCGCAAGGGGGTGCCCGTAAAGCCCCAGGCCAGCCGGAACTGATTTTCCAGGTAACGCAAATAGGAAAAATGCAGCAGTTCCGGATCATTGACAAACAGCGCAAATGCCGGCGGCCGGCTTTTGAGCTGGGTGCCGTAGAAAATTTTCAGCCTTTTTCCCTTTTGGGACGGCGGTGGGTTTCTCAGCTGGAGATCGGCCAGCAGGGCGTTTAGGGAACCGGTCGGGATCGCCCGGTTAAATTCTCCCCAGACGTCCGCAACCAACTGCAGCAACTGGCGGATACCCTTGCCGGTCAGCGCGGAAATAAACGCCACCGGAGCATAAGACAAAAAGGGTAATTCCCGTTCAACTTCCTCCCGGTACCGGTCAGCCGTGCGTTCGCCCTTTTTCAGCAGATCCCACTTGTTTACCGTCAGAATACTAGCCTTCCCCTTTTCGTGCACGTAGCCGGCAATGCGTTTGTCCTGTTCGGTCACCCCTTCCAGCGCATCCAGCATCACCAGGGAGACGTCGCAGCCGTCAATCGCCTTGAAGGCCCGCATCACGCTGTACCTTTCAGTGGCTTCGTCGATTTTGCTCTTCCGCCGGATCCCGGCGGTATCCACCAGCAAAAAACGGCGCCCGGCGTGTTCAAACAGGGTATCAATGGCGTCCCTGGTGGTGCCCGGTTGGGGGCTGACGATGACCCGCTCAAACCCCAGGATTTTATTCACCAGGGAAGATTTACCCACATTCGGCCGGCCGACCACGGCGACCCTGATCAGTTCTTCCGGACAACCTTCCTCTTCGCGGGCAGGCAGCGCCTGCAAAATTTGATCCAGCAAATCGCCGGTATTCAGCCCCAGGGCGGCCGAAACGGGAACGGGCTCGCCCAGGCCCAGGCGGAAAAAGTCGTAATGCTCACCGGCAAATTTTTCCGCCTTATTGGCCACCAGCAAAACGGGCTTTGCGGACCGCCGCAGCATTTGGGCGATTTCTTCGTCGGCCGGCGTGAGCCCCGCGCGAGCGTCGACTAAAAACAAGAGGACGTCGGCCTCCCGGATGGCCAGCTCAACCTGGCGGCGAGTTTTCCCGGAAATTTCGTCCGTTTCCTGAAAGTTGAGGCCCCCGGTGTCCACCAGGGTAAAGACGCGCCCGCTCCACTCCACGTCTTTTTCCAGGCGGTCCCGGGTCACCCCCGGTTTTTCTTCGACAATGGCCACCCGTTCTCCTACCAGCCGGTTAAATAAAGTTGATTTGCCTACGTTCGGCCGGCCTACGATGGCCACCACTGGCTTGGGCATCCAGGACACTTCCCCACTCAGTCATTTAGCGCCAGCCGGCAAAGCTCCCGCGGCCCCCCGGCCTTTGCTGCCGGCACGCCCAGGCGGCGGGCAAGTTCGGGCAGAGTCAGGCCGTCCAGGAAAACGTCGTCTTTTTCCCGCAGCATCACCGCGGGGATGATCAAAAGGTCGCCCAACTTCCTGCCCGCCAGCCCGGCCAGCAGGTCTTGCGCCGTCAATAAACCCGCTACAGTTACTGTTTCGCCAAAAAAACGGTTGGTTACGCCAATTAACTGCACTTCCAGGTTCCCTATTTCGTTCAGCCGTCCGACGACCGGCTTGAGGATCTCCTCTCCCAGTTTCCCGGTGGCAACAGTCACTTTTCTGGGCCGGGCCAGCCCGGCGGGCAGCTTTTTTGCTGCCGCGGCCCACTCGTCCCAAAAAAGCCGGACCAGCCCCACGCCGTTTTCCAGCTGCGGAAAACCGGCGTAATCTTTCGCCGGCGGAACGGGCTCCCCGGCCAGCAAATAAAACTCGTCGGCGGCAAAAACGAAAGGGTGGCCTCCGCGCCGCCGGCAGGCGCGCTGCCATTTCCGGATGAGGCCGGTGATTTCCCGGGCCTCCTCTTTATCATATATCCGCAGCGGATACAACTTCTCCCGGTGACGGGTGAGGCCCACCGGAACCGCCGCCAAAGAACGCACCGCCGGCCATAAACTGTAAAGATCACTGATCGTCCTTGCTAATTCCGGGCCGTCGTTGATCCCCGGGCAAAGGACGGCCTGGGCGTGCATCTCAATCCCGGCGCCGGCCAGAAAGCGCAGCTGTTCCATAATTTTCCCCGCCCGCGGATTATTTAACATTTTTTCCCGTAAAACGGGATTGGTGGTATGCACGGAAATATACAGCGGACTCAACCGCTGACCGGCAATCCGCTCCAGATCCTCCCGGCGGACGTTGGTCAGGGTGATAAAATTTCCCTGGGTAAAGGAAAGGCGGTAGTCGTCGTCGTTAAAATAAAGGGTGCTGCGCAGGCCCCCGGGCATTTGGTCCAAAAAGCAAAAAATGCACCTGTTCCGGCAGCGTTTGATGCGCCCCAGTTCGCGGGGGCCGAACTCCAGCCCCAGGCTGTCCTCGTAATCCTTTTCGATGTCCAAAAGCCAGCTTTCGCCGCCTGGTTTGACCACCAGGATATTTAGTTTTTCCTCGCAGCTTAAAAACCGGTA
>DAISHP010000219.1:0-4186 GCA_036822475.1 Bacillota bacterium | reverse complement strand
AATCTGTGTGATCTTGGCGTCGCGCATCATGCGCTCCACGGGAAATTCCTTGATGTAGCCGTAGCCGCCCAGCACCTGTACCGCTTCCGTGGTAACCCACATGGCCACGTCTGAACAGAAGCACTTGGCCATGGCGGAAAGCCGGACCTGTTCCGGGCTCAGGCGTGACATATCCTTGGGCAACTCCTGGTAAACGGCGCAGGTTTTGTACAACAGGTGGCGGGCGGCCTCGATGCGGATACACATGTCGGCCAGCTTAAAGGAAACGCCCTGGAAGTTAAAAACCGGCTGGCCGAAGGCGACCCGCTCCCTGGCGTAAGCCAAAGCGTATTCGTAAGCGCCGCTGGCGATGCCTAAAGCCTGTCCGGCGATGCCGGGGCGGGCGAAATCCAGGGTTTTCATCATGATGTGAAAGCCCATGCCCTCACTGCCCAGAAGATTTTCCGCCGGAACGCGGCAATCCTCAAAAATCAGTTCCGCCGTATCGGACCACCGGATCCCCATTTTGTCTTCTTTTTTACCCACGGTAAAGCCTGGCATCCCTTTTTCCACGATAAAAACGGCGGCGCCCTTGTGGCCTCCTTTTTCCGGGTTGGTCAGGGCGTACACGGTCAGGACATCAGCCACGCCCCCGTTGCTGATGAAAATTTTCGACCCGTTTAAGATGTAGGAGTCGCCGTCTTTTTTGGCCTGACACCGAAAGCTGGCTACGTCGGAGCCGCCGCTGGTTTCAGTCAGGGCAAACGCCGCCAGGTGCTCCCCGGAAGCCAGCTTCGGCAGGTATTTTTTCTTTTGCTTTTCGTTGCCGGCCAGCATGATGGGCAAAGTGCCCAGTTCCTGCACGTCGACGAGCAGGCCGGCGGAGGCGTCCACTTTGGAAAGCTCCTCGACGGCGATGATCAATGAAAGCATCCCCGCTTCGCTACCGCCGTATTCTGCCGGAAAATCCAGCCCGAAGAGGTCGTTTTCCCGGAAAAGGGCGACCATCTCCCAGTCGAACTTCCCTTTTTCATCCCTCTCGCGGGCCCCCGGTTCCACTTTTTCTTTGGCCAGCCGGCGCACGGTCTCTCTTAATAGCTCTTGCTCCTCGGTTAATGTATACTGCACAAAAACTCACCCCTTCGTAAATAGAATATGCAAAAGACACAAGAGATTAATAGAACCCAAAGGCAACCGGCATAAAGGCACAAAGGGGAGAGGATCACGAGGACGGAGGCGTTTATATAATCTCATTTGCCAGATAAAAAGGCATAGATATCGTTTCGTCTGGTTTCGGAGGACAGTTCTCTGGCATGGTCATTATTATAATAAGTTAAAGTGCCTGGCACTTAACTTATTTACCTCCGTGCCTCTATACCTTAGTGCCTGGGTTTTCATTTTCAAATAATTCGCCTTACGGGGCATTTTCTCCTTCTTAAAAAGCACCACCAAAAGTGAATTTTGGTTTTACCGTAAAATCTGCTTGGCGATGACGATTCTCTGGATCTGGTTTGTTCCCTCGTAAATCTGGGTGATCTTGGCGTCGCGCATGTAGCGCTCCACCGGGTACTCCTTGCAGTAACCGTAGCCGCCCAGAATCTGTACGGCGTCGGTGGTCACCTGCATGGCGGTGTCGGTGCCGAACATTTTCGCCATGGAGGCCTCCTTTGTATAGGGCAGGCCCATGTCGCGCAGGCGGGCGGCGCGGTAGACCAGCAGCCGGGCCGCTTCCACCCGGGTGGCCATATCCGCCAGCATAAACTGGATGGCCTGGAATTCAGCGATGGGGCGGTCGAACTGCACCCTTTGTTTGGCAAAGTCGGTGGCCGCCTCCAAAGCCGCCTGGGCGATCCCCACTCCCTGGGCGCCGATGCCCACCCGGCCTCCGTCGAGAAGCTTCATGGCCACCTTGAACCCCTCGCCCTCCTCACCCAGGAGGTTTTCCCGGGGAACCCGTGCATTGTCAAAGATCAGCTCCGCCGTGGCCGACCCGTGAATCCCCATCTTTTCTTCCACCCGCCCGATGGAAAAGCCGGGGGTGTCCTTCTCAATGAGCAGGCAGGTGATCCCTTTGTGACCCCTGCTGCCGGGGTCCGTCCGGACGAAGGTGACGTAGAGGTCGGCCTGGCCGCCGCTGGTGATGAAAAGTTTGCTGCCACTAACCAGGTAGTGGTCGCCCTCCAGGCGGGCGGAGGTGCTCAAATTGGCCGGGTTGGAGCCGGCGTCAGGCTCGGTGAGGGCATAGGCACCCAGCCACTGGCCGCTGGCCAGCTTCACCAGGTACTTCTTTTTTTGTTCTTCCGTCCCGAAGTTCAGCAGGGAAAAACAGCCCAGGGAAGTGTGTACGGCCAGAATGACGCCGGTGGAGGCGCAGGCCTTAGAAATTTCTTCGACAGTAATAATGTAGGAAAGGAAGTCGAAGCCGGCGCCCCCCCATTCCTCCGGAATGGGCACCCCCATCAGGCCCAGTTCAGCCAGCCGGCGCAGGTTTTCCCAGGGGAAGGCGTGCGTGCGGTCGATTTCTGCCGCCCGGGGGGCGATCTCATTCTGGCAGAGCTTGCGGACCATGTCGCGTAGCATCTTTTGTTCGTCCGTCAGCAGGTAGGGCAAAACAATCATCTCCTTTTAAACTTTAATTAACGTGGCGTCGCCCTGCGCCGCGCCGCTGCAAATTCCGCAGATCCCGATTCCGCCGCCGCGCCGCTTCAGCTCATAAGCCAGGGTCATGGCGATCCGGGCGCCCGTGGCCCCGTTGGGATGCCCGCAGGCAATGTTTAATTTTCCGCCTTCCATTGCCTGTTTGGCGTTCATCTGACTGTGGAACGCTCACCAATTCCGCCAACCTCTCGCAGCATTGGATGATAGGCCCAGCGGCCGAACCGGTGCGGGCGTGGAAAGTAACGTAACCGATGATTGTCGTACCGCTTCTGGCAATACTTACCCATCCTTCGGGCAAGCCGGCAATTTAGCAGGGCCCGCTACTGGCGATCTGCCGAACGGAAGCTATTTGACGCCTGGCCCATGGTCAGTTCTACCAGGAACTGTCCGGCAGCCCGGGGAATAAATTCCACCGTTCCCCGTTTCGTCCGCAGGGTTTCCTGGTTGGGCGGCGAAAACGGAACAATCTTACAGCCCATTTAACTCTCGACCTTACATTTATACTTTTTTAATCTACCATATAGTGATTAAAATAACAAGAAGGTCAAAAATCTGGTTTTAAAAATTTTTTCTCCAAATGTTGTATTTTTATGCAACCAGTTGTATAATTATTAGCGTTTGGAGGTGAAGCAGTGTTTAAAGCAGGCATTATCGGCGCCACCGGTTATACAGGAGCGGAGCTGGTGCGGATCTTGCACCGGCACCCCCAGGTAGAACTGACGGCCCTGACGACGCAAAGTTACGCAGGCAAGCCCTTCTGGGAGGTTTATCCGCACCTGTATAATTACGTGAATTTAATTTGCGAAGAGCAGGATCTGGATAAACTGATCAACAACTGCGATGTTATTTTTGTTTCCCTGCCGCACGGCCACGCCCTGGCCCTGGCTGCGGAAATTGTCGGGCGGGGCAAAATCCTGATCGATCTGGGAGCCGATTTTCGTTTTCGCAAGGCCGAAGTTTACGAAAAATGGTACGGGGTAACCCACACCGCCCGGAAACTGGCCGCGCAAGCCGTGTACGGGCTGCCGGAAATCCACCGGGAAAAAATCCGCCCGGCCCGGCTGGTAGCCAACCCCGGCTGTTATCCGACCAGTGTCATCCTGGGTTTGGCCCCGCTGTTAAAAAACGGCCTGGTCGAATTGAACAGCATTGTGATTGATTCCAAGTCCGGGGTTTCGGGGGCCGGCCGGGGCCTTTCCCTGAACACCCACTACTGCGAAGTCAACGAAAATATTAAAGCGTACGGGGTGGCCTCCCACCGCCATACGCCGGAAATCGAGCAGGAGTTGAGCCTGCTGGCCGGGAAGGAAGTGACGGTGTCTTTCACCCCGCACCTGACCCCGATGACCCGCGGCATCCTGAGTACCATCTACGGGAAGCTGGCCCGGCCCGTCGGCCAGGAAGAGGCCCTGGTGCTCTACCGGGAATTCTACGCCGGCGAACCGTTCGTGCGCATCCTGCCGGCCGGGATGCTGCCCGCTACCAAAATGGTCGCCGGTTCCAACCATTGCGACGTAGGAGTCGTAGTGGATCAGCGAACGGGGAGAAT
>DAISHP010000218.1:0-4203 GCA_036822475.1 Bacillota bacterium | reverse complement strand
TGTGAAAAATTTTTTCATCCTTTTGCTGGTGCTGCGTTAGCAGCATGAGGGTCTAAAGGAGATAAAACAGGGGAAGAATAACTGCACAGGTAAAAATCACAAACGCATTGGATCCTGCCGGTGAGATTAGAGCTGCACCGCGCTGGTTGATCCCGGTGCCGGAAAGTTGATTTTGCCCAGGCAGTGGAAATAAAGATGGAGGTGTTGATCTTTGGCCGGTAATCAATTTAAGAATCATTTAGACAAAGGTACTTTAAAAGAGGTGCTGGACCTCGCCCTGGCCAACGGCGGGGACTTCGCCGACATTTTTGTCGAGCATAAAACGGCCACGGGGATCGGGGCCGAGGACGGCAAGATCGAGCGGGTGCACTCCGGCCTCGACGCCGGCGCCGGCATCCGCGTGCTGGCGGGCGATACCACGGCCTACGCCTACACCAACGACTTAAGCCCGCAAGGCCTGAAAGAGGCGGCCCGCACGGTCAGCCGGGCCGTCCGGGCGGGCAAAAAAGAATATCATCTGGATTTGCGGACGTTAAAGCCGCTGGTGGATTTTCGTTTCGAAGAGCGGCCCGACGAGGTGGAGACCGCCCGCAAGGCGGCCGCCGTCGCGGCCGCCGACCGGGCGGCGCGGGACGTGAACCAGGATTTAATCAAGCAGGTGATCGTGAGTTACGGGGACACCATCCAGCAGGTGGTTATCGCTAACAGCACCGGCGAGTACGTGGAGGACGAGCGCATCCGCACGCGCCTTACGGTCCACGCGGTAGCCGCCGAGGGTGGGATCATTCAGACGGGTTACGAGGCGGCGGGCAGCCTGGCCGGGTTTGACCTTCTTAAGCGCTACCTTCCGGAAGATCTGGGAAAAATCGCGGGCACGCGGGCGGTTCACATGCTCAAGGCGCAGCCGGCCCCGGCGGGAAAAATGCCCGTGGTGATGGCCGGGGAGGCCGGCGGCACCATGGTGCACGAGGCCTGCGGCCACGGCCTGGAGGCGGACCTGGCGCAGAAAAAACTGTCCGTTTACGCGGACAAAAAAGGGGAGCAGGTGGCCTCTTCCCAGGTAACGGTCATCGACGACGCCACCCTGAACGACCGCTACGGTTCCTACCGCTTTGACGACGAAGGCGTGCCGGCGCGCACGGTTACCCTGATCAAAAACGGCGTGCTGACCGACTACCTGTACGACCGGCTCACGGCCAGCAAAGAAAACCGGGAGTCCAACGGCCACGGCCGGCGGGAATCGTACCAGCACAAGCCCATTCCGCGGATGGGCAACACGTATATCGCTCCCGGCAAGATGGACCCGGAAAAAATCATTAAAGAAACGAAAAAGGGGCTGCTGGTGAAAAAGATGGGCGGCGGCCAGGTGAACACCACCAACGGGGATTTCGTGTTCGACGTGGCGGAAGGGTACCTGATCGAGGACGGCCAGGTGGGACCCCTGGTGCGCGGCGCCACGCTGACGGGCAACGGCCCCGAAGTGTTAAGAATCGTGGAAATGGTGGGGCGGGACCTGGGCTTTACGATCGGCACCTGCGGCAAAGACGGCCAGGGCGTGCCCGTCAGCGACGCACAGCCGACGTTGCTGATTCAGCAACTTATTGTTGGGGGAACAAAGGTAAACGGGAATGGCAAAATCCGCCGGCTCTAGAAAAAGTTCGTACACCGTTGGGCTGGTTGGGCGGCACCAGCCACAGCGGCCAAACCGGAAAAATCCGCCGGTTATAAGCCGGTTTAACGGCAGGCTGTTTAACACCCAACTGGTTTTAGTTAACCCGCCCACCCCCTATTAAAACGTCGTATAGCTGCCCGGGTAGGTGCTGACCAGCTTGGTCATCAGGTTGGCCAGCGCCTGCTTTTCATTTTCGTCCGCCACTGTCCAGAGTTCCTTAAGCGTTTTTTGTTCCGGGGTAGCGGGGGGTACGTTCTCCGCCAGCAGATCCCCGGCCTGCCGGGCAAAAGCGGCGATCCGGTCCCTGCTGATCCCAAGCTCGCCGGCAAACTCCACAGCCTGCCCTAAAAACCTCTTCCAGGCCTCCCAATCTAAAGGTGCCCGTTGAACATCCATTGTGTCATCTCCTTTCCAGTGATCAGCTTGCCTTAATGAGTTTTTTCTATAAATATTATTAATATTATTTTGATCCTTTTCTTTCTAAAATATACAATAGCTGATCAGCACACATTTTTCGCTCAAGCATATTTTTTATTTTAGAAAGCTGGAGGTGGTTTGTTCATGAAAATCGGCGATATTGTCACGCGCAGGATCTACGGGGAAGACGTCCAGTTTTGCATTTTGGGCTTTTATACCAGGCAGGCGACGGGCGAGCGGGTAGCGATCCTGGCCATGCTGGATCCCTCTTCGATTGTAGAAGTTTCCGTTGATGAACTGGCCCCGGTTTCTTTGCGCCATTTGTTCGCGTTGACCACCAACGTTTACACTCATTAACCGCCCCTTACCGACCGCCCCTCGCTCCTTAACGGCCGCCGGCGCAAAACGGCCCGCAAACAGTCCGCAAAAGAAAACGGCAATTTTTTATCCGGCGGAAAAAGGAATAGGCTCATTTCCATTGAATAATACTAAGGTGGAAAGGAGCGAAAAAATCTGGTGGCCGAAGAACTGGATGCTGAAGAAAGGGATTTTTTATGCCTAGGCGAATTTGTCTGTGCGCGGGCCAGGGCGCTGGGGGCCGCGGAGGCGGAAGCCTACCTGGCAGATAACCGGGAGATCGTGATCGAGGTTCGCCACGGCCAGGTGGAAACAATGAAGCAGGCCCGGGAGCAGGGGCTGGGGCTGCGGGTGGTCACGGAAAACCGCGCCGGCTTTGCCTTTACCTCCGATTTAAGAAAGGCGGCCCTGGAGGAAATTATCCGGCAGGCGCTGGCCAACGCCCGGGAAACTGCTGAAGATCCGCACCGGCAGCTGCCTCCACCTGCTCCCGAATATCCGGATCTGGACCTTTTTGATCCCGACATCTTGAACGTTTCCCTCGAAAAGAAGATTGAACTGGCCAAAACGCTGGAGGAAGCGGCCAGGGATTATGATGCCCGGGTAAAAATAATCGAAAGTTCCACCTACCAGGACGCGCAGACGGAAATTGCCCTGGTTAATTCCCTGGGCATGCAAAATACGTACCGGGCGACGTATTGCGGCCTTTACCTCTCCCTGGTGGCGGAAGAAAACGGCGATCAGCAGACGGGTTTTGCCCTGGACTACCGCCTTCGCCTGCGCGAGCTGAATCCCCGGGAAGTGGGCAGCGAGGCCGCCCGGCGGGCAACCCGGATGCTGGGCGCCAAACCGGTAACGACGCGCAAAGTCCCCGTTATTTTTGAGCCCTACGTGGCGGCAGGCTTTTTGGGCCTGCTGGCGCCGGCTTTAAGCGCTGAAGCCGTGCAAAAAGGCCGGTCCCTTTTCCGGGGCAAGGTGGGCCGGCAAATCGCTTCCGCCAAAATCAATCTCGTCGACGACGGCCTTTTGGCCAACGGAATTGCTTCCGCCCCGTTTGACGGCGAAGGAGTGCCGGCGTCCCGCACGGAGTTAATCCGGGAAGGGGTTCTGCAAGGATTTTTGCATAACACGTACACGGCGGCAAAGGAGGGGACGGCTTCCACCGGCAACGGCACCCGCGCCTCCTTTAAAAGCACCCCGGAAGTGGGGACCACAAACTTTTTCATCGAACCGGGCAATTCCGCCCCGGAGCAGCTGATCGGCGAGTTAAAGGACGGTTTTTACGTCACGGAAGTAATCGGGATGCACACCGCCAACCCCATTTCGGGGGATTTTTCCGTGGGCGCGACCGGAATTTTAATTGAGCACGGCGAATTAACCCGTCCGGTAAGGGGAGTAGCCATTGCCGGCAACATTCAGGAGCTGCTGCGCCAGGTGGACGGGGTAGGGAGTGATTTGCGGTTTTTGGGCAGCCGGGGCTCGCCCACCCTCCGGATCGCCGCCTTAAGCATCGGCGGCCACTAAAAGACAGGGGATAGGGGATAAAAAGTAGACCTTCTTTACCTTTGATTCTTGTTTTCTGGGGAGTTCCTCATGAGAACCTTCGTTCTCTCCATTAATGATGAAAATGAGGGCTGGAATTTGACCCGGAGCAGCGGAGCGAACCGGACAATTCCAGCCCGATGGGAAATGGTGGCAGAAGCTATTTTCGAGGTAGTTGCTATTTTCTGGGGAAGGGATTGGGGTTAACCCCGATG
>DAISHP010000217.1:0-4206 GCA_036822475.1 Bacillota bacterium | reverse complement strand
TATGTCGCATGGTGTTATCCCCGCTCACTGGAGGTCCTAATTGATTGCCTTATTGAATTCTTGCTGACCTTTTAGTATCGATCACCCAAGATAAATTTTTTAAAAATGGCAGATAGAGTGAGCTTTTTGGAGTATGGGCTTTTCCCCTCGTGATTGAATTTAAGCACTGCTTAACTCTGCCCCTGGAACCAGACGGTAAGGAACGTGTCGAAGCCGGGTCTTTTGCTCCGGAACTTCAGGCGGGCGTAGCGCAGGAAATATTGCGGGACAAAAAGGTGGTTCTCCCCGGGTTTAATTATGGAGGGCAGTTCTCCAAAGGAACCCCAGGTGATTCCGTCCGGGCTCAGTTCCGGTTGAACCACTGCGGAATAGGGGCCGTCGTTGCGGGCCAAAAAAGAAAAGGTCCGGACCCGGGAGATGTCGATGGTTTTGCTGTGGCTTTCCCGGTCCCGGGCAATCAGGTTGCGTTCCACAACGCTCCTGAACGCTGGTTCGCGGCAGCCGGGGGTGCATTTGTCCTGTTTGCGGGCGCAAAGGACAATGATCAGTGCCCCCAGGAGGGAACCCAGAGAAAATCCCGCCACGCCGCTTTTTATTCTCTCCTGCGTCAGGCCGGTCTTTTGCATGGACTTGCACCTCCCTAAATACAGGGGTTAGGGATTAGGGAATAGGGGATAGGGGATAGGAATCAGGCCCTATGCCGCTTTTTTTGCAGCACCAACCCGGCACTCAGCACCAGTTAACTATTTTATCTTCTGTTGATTGAGGTGAAGTTAAGTCGGACAAGAGTTGGAGGATTATTGATGGGCCCCTTCCTGGTGATGATTGTTTTTATTTTGAGTCCTCACTGTTATTGTATTCTTATCCCATCCAAATGCCCCCCATGTTGCTGAATTCAGTAACAAGGTGACTCGGACAAGGCAATTGACATTCCGGTCAATCCCGGGTTGAACAGGCACTGTTTGTCTTTCTGCAAGAACCGGACAGCATTGGATTATATATTGCATGTCGGGAAGGCCACGGGGAAGCCGTGGCCTTCCCCCCGGAACTTAGCTTTGCCCCTGGAAAAAGATGTTCAGGGTCACGGCGCTGGCTGCGTTCACGGCGGCGTAGTAGACGCGGGCGTATTTCAGGAAAATGCTCGAAACCAGGCTGGTTACGTCCCCGGTGTTCAGGGTAACCGGGCCGGCTTCGTCGAGCCAGCTGGTACCGTCCGGACTGATCTGCAGTTTGACGGTGGCGGGAGCAATGGTGGTGGAGGCGTTGACGACCCCAAACGACCAGGTGCGCAAGTTTAAAACGGTATAAGTTTCATCGGGGCTGCCGGCCGTATCGATGAAGTTGGCCCTGGTTGCCGATACATCCGTGGTGGTCAGGTTCGTGAGCACGGCCAGCCCGGTGCTGGTGATGGCCAGGCCGTTGGCCGGCGGGGTGATGCTCAGGCCACCGGTTGGTGGGGTAATCGACAAACCGCTGGCCGGGGCAGTGACTAGAAGACCGTTCGCGGGAGCGGTTACTGCCAGCCCTGTACTGGTAATGGCCAGGCCGTTGGTTGGGGGAGTAATACTTAATCCTCCTGCCGGCGGGGTGATCGAGAGCCCATCGGCAGAAGCGGTAACTAGAAGACCGTTCGTGGGAGCGGTAACCGCTAATCCGGTGCTGGTGATGGCCAGGCCGTTGGCCGGCGGCGTGATGCTCAACCCGCCAACCGGAGGTGTAATCGCCAAACCGTCGGCGGAAGCGGTTACCAGCAGACCATTCGTGGGTGCAGTTACGGCCAGCCCGGTGCTGGTAATGGCCAGGCCGTTGATAGGGGGAGTAATGCTTAATCCTCCTGCCGGCGGAGTAATCGAGAGCCCCTCGGCCGGCGCCGTTACCGTCAGGCCGTTGGCCGGGGCAGTAATCGCCAGCCCGGTGCTGGTAATACCCAGGTTGCCTGACGTATCGGTGTTTAGAGCTACGTCCTGGCTGCCGAAAATTTTGATGCGCGCTTTGTCCGGGTTGTCTTGGAAAATTTTGTAGTTTGGCACTGTCCCGTCATCCTCCTTTAAAATGAAATGGTAAATATTAACGGTTGATATAAAATATTCAATTCCAAGTGGAAGGTTCCAGGTGAAATGCATAAATTAACAAAAAAAGTAAAACAGGATCGAGGTTTGTTGTGTGATGGGAAACAGGATTAGCTTGTGCATGATTGTCCAGAACGAAGAAAAAAATATCCGGCGGTGCCTGCAAAGCGTGGCCGGGGCCGTGGACGAAATCATTGTGGTGGACACCGGTTCCACCGACGGCACCGTCCAGATCGCCAGGGAGTTCGGCGCCCTGGTTCGCCCGTTCCCCTGGAACGGCAGCTTCAGCGACGCGCGCAACGCCTCGCTGGAACCGGCCACGGGGGACTGGATCATTTTTTTAGACGCGGACGAGGAACTGGCCGGCGGAAGCAGGGAGGCCCTGCGCAGGGCAACCGGCAGCGGCGAAAGCGTCGAAGGGTATTTCGTGAAGATCATCAACTACCTGGGCAACGAAGGGTGGATCGAGCCGTGCCCGGATCTGGTCTTCCGCCTTTTCCGGAACCGGCCGGACTACCGCTTTCGCGGGGCCATCCACGAGCAAATCGTCGACGTTATCCTGGAAAGGAACAGCCGGGCCAGGTACCAGGTGGCCGAAGATCTGGTGATCTTCCACTACGGCTACCTGGACCGCCAGATCGAGGAAAAGGATAAAAAGAACCGGAACCTGGCCTTGCTCCAGCAGGAGCTGGCGCGGTGCCCGGACAACCGGCTGCTGCGCTACCACTACGGGGTGGAGCTGTACCGCGCGGAGAGGTATGCGGAAGCGGCGGCGGAACTGGTCCGGGCGGCCAGCGGAATTGATCCGCAGACGATCTACCTGCCGAAGCTGCTGCGCTACATTGTCCTGGCCTACCACGCCGCCGGCCGGCCCGAACAGGCCCTGGAAATCGTCCAGCTGGGCCTGGGGCTGTTTCCCAATTACGCCGACCTGCATTATTACGGGGGTTTGATCAGCTACGAACAGAAGCATTACGCCCGGGCTTACGAATTCTTTCAGAATGCCCTGGCCATGCCCGAGCAACCCGCTTACTACGCTCCCTTTGGCGGAACGCGGGGTTTTCGCACTTATTATCAACTGGGTCAACTGGCGGAAGTTTTTTTAAACAACGAAGAAGCCATGCGCTGCTACGTCTTGAGCCTGCGGGACAACCCGCAGTTTACCCCCGCCCTGGAAAGCATCGTCCGCCTGCTGGACCCGCGGGAAGACCCGGACTATGCCCGGAGGTGTCTGGAGCAGCTCTGCGAATTCTGCACCCCGCAGGCCAACCTCATGATGGGGCAGATTCTTTTCCGGCAGTTTGCTTACCGGCTGGCTCTGGAATACCTGGAGCGGGGCCTCCCCCCGGGACCGGAAGCCCCGCCGGAAATGCTGCTGTGGAAAGCCATCTGCCTGATCCAGCAGAGGCGCTTTCTGGAAGCCCTGCGCATTTTAGACGGCTTTGCTCCCGGCCACCGCCTTTACCCGCTGGCCAAACTGAATAAAATTTTGTGCTTCTGGCTGCAGGGTAACCGCCGCCGGACCAGGATGCTCGCGGAAGAGCTGCTTGCCCTCGGCCTGACGAAAGATACGGGGGCGGTGGTGGCCCTGCTGAGGGATGCGCCGGGGCGGCGAAAGAAGTCCGGCCCGGGGGTTGTCCTGGGCGACGAAGGAATTACGCTGCTGCTGGACATTGTCCTGCGCGCCCTCGACCTGGGGGAGAAGGAACGCGCCGAGGCGCTCTTAGGCGGCGTTTCCCGGGAGTGCCTGAAAAAGCACGCTGGGGACGTCGGCCGCCTGTTTTTCCGGTACGGCTTCCTGGAGACGGCGGAACAGTACCTGCGCCTTTGCCTGGAGGGCAATCCGGAATGTGCCGGGACCCTGTTTGCGCTGGCCGAAATCAAGGAACGCCAAAACGCTCTCGGAGAGGCCGCCGGCCTTTACCGGCAGGTCCTGGCGCTGGCTCCCGGCGAGCCGCGCGCCTACGTCAAGCTAATCAGGCTTTACGGGCAAATGCGGCAAGACCTCCTCCGGGAAGCAGTCGAGAAATACCCGGACGCGCCGGTTTTCCGCCGGCTTTTGGAGGAGGAGGCCGGGCAGGAAGAATGAAACCGACGATTGCTTTAGTGATGATTGTGCGCAATGAAGAAACGAACC
>DAISHP010000216.1:0-4220 GCA_036822475.1 Bacillota bacterium | reverse complement strand
TATCGACCACCAGCAGGCCGTGGAAAAAATCCAAAGGGTTTTTCAAGGCGCGAACGGGCGGGCTTCCCGCCGCGGGCAAAACCGGCCCGTGCCGCAGCACCTGGTTACCTGCCGGCAAAAAGAAACGGAGCAAATCCATTTATGCCTGGGCGCGCCCGGGCTGCCCCTGGGCCACGAGCAGATTTACGTGTTCCAGATCATCAACACCATTTTGGGCGGCGGCTTAAGTTCCCGGCTGTTCCAGGAAATCCGCGAAAACCGCGGTCTGGTTTACTCGATTTACTCCTACCATAGCAGCTACCGGGACGCCGGGCTCTTTTGCGTTTACGCGGGCTTAAGCAAGAATAACGTGGCGCCGGTCATGGAACTGATTTTCAACGAAATCAGGAGCATCCGGCAAAACGGGATTACGGACGAAGAATTGCGCCGGGCCAAAGACCAGATGAAGGGGAATTTATTTTTAAGCCTGGAAAATGTCAGCACGCGGATGAGCAGGCTGGCCAAATCCCAGCTTTACCTGGGAAAAGTGGTTCCGCCGGAAGAAGTGGTGGAGAAAATTAACCGGGTAACGGCAGAGCAGATCAGGGAGTTTGCCCGTACCGCGCTCACCCCGGAGACCTTCGCCATCGCCAGCGTCGGCCCGTGGGACGACTGCGCCGCCCTGCACCAGGCGGCGGGAAGAGTAATGTAATTTTATTTAATGCTCAAAAAAATTCGTTGGACCCAAAAGAGGATTGAGCATATAGCAAAACATGGGATTGTTCCTGAAGAAGTAGAAGAAGCAGTGTTCGAAGATAAGTATTCAACAATAGAAATGATTAAGGTTGCGGAAAGAAACTCGAACGAAAAAATATATCGCGTTTTGGGTGTTACTGAGGTGGGTAGATATATTGCCTTTTTCTTTATATACGAAGGTAATGGAGTGGGTTATCCCTTAACGGCTGGAGATATGGATCACCAGGAAAGGAGGCGGTATAATGCACGAAGAAAAAAATAAAAAAATGCCTTACCAAAAGTTCGATTCTTTGGAAAAAATAGCCGAATATTTCGATCTGCACAGTTCGGAAGATCTTGCATGGGAACCGGCGGATCTTAGAATTGCAAAAAAAGAAGGGTTTAGCAGCGAAGACGATCAAATGGTACATGTTTCCATTAAGCTAAGTAAGCAAGATTTAACTGCCCTTCGTAAAGCCGCAAAAAAAGCGGGGATTAGCCAGGGGAATTACCTTCGGTTCCTGATTCGTAAAGCAGTGAGCCAGTAATTTTCCTTCCGCTTGTTTTCATTCACCCGCCTTATACGCTTCCTCCAGGATTTCGACCACGTGTTTGACCTGCACTGGCGGGCCATATTTTTCCGCTCCGTGCATGAGCTGCAGCAGACAGCCGGGGTTACCGGTGGCGACTACTTCCGTGCCGGGCGGGAGGTCGGCCATTTTGCGGCGCAAGAGGGCTTCGGACATTTCCGGGTGGGTGAGGTTATAAATGCCGGCGCTGCCGCAGCAGCGGGCTTCGTCGGGCATTTCCAGCAGCGTGAGCCCCGGCACCTGCCGGAGCAGGCGCTTGGGGGCGTCGGCGACCCCCATGGCGTTTTTCAGGTGGCAGGAGGCCTGGTAAGCAACCCGGTGGGGGAAAGAACCCTGCGGCGGGAGAAAACCGGTTTGTTCCAGAAGCTGGGCGATGTCGATCACCTTCCGGGAAAATTCCCGCGCCCTGTCCGCGTAAACGGGATCGCCGGCGAGAAACTCCGGATACTCCAGAAGGGCCGCCCCGCAGCCGCCGGCGTTGGTCACCACGTAATCCACCCCGGCCGCCAAAAAGGCGTCGATATTCCGGCGGGCCAGCTTTTTGGCCTGCTCGCGGCTGCCGTTGTGCAGGTGCAGGGCGCCGCAGCAGCGCTGACCGGCCGGGACCGTCACCCGAAAGCCGTGGCGCTCCAGAAGGCGGGCCGTGGCCAGGTTTATGCCGGCGAATAGGACGTCCATCACGCAGCCCAAAAAAAGGCCCGCGGTGCGGCCATCCCCCGCCCTTTTCCCGTGTTTTCCGCCTCCCCCGTTTGCCTTTGCTCCGGTTAGAATTGCCCTGGCCGATTTGGCCGGGACCTCCGGCAGAATGCATTCCATTTCCCGGACGGCGGGTGGAAAAAGCCTCCGGATGCCCAGCCGCCGGATCGCGGTCCGCAAGCCGGAGCGCTGGTAAAAGCGCAAGAACCGCCCCGCCAGTTCCAGTCGCCCGGGGGAGGGGAAAAGAAAGCGCAGGGCCAGGTTCAGCAGAAAAGCCCCCGCGCTGCGCCGATAACCGCCTTCGAAAAATTGCCCGCGCGCCTCCTCCACCAAAAACCCGACGCGCACCCCCGACGGACAGGCCGCCTCGCAGGCCCGGCAGTCCAGGCAGTCCCAGATCGTCCGGAAAAGGCCCGGGGTGGCGGCCAGTTCACCCCGCCCCAAGCCCCGCAGCAACTGCACCCGTCCCCGGGGCGAATCCATTTCCAGTCCGGTTTCTTGAAAGGTCGGACAGTTCCGCACGCACATCCCGCAGTGCGCGCACCGCAAATAGAGTTCTTCCGGCAGCGGGTCCAAAACACCTTTCTTAACCAGCATTGTGTTCCCCCATCGAAAAGAGAATAAATTTAGCCCCAGAGGATACAGAGAATAGAAGGCACAAAGGCACAAAGTAAAATATTCCTGGTCGTCCGGACTTCTCTCTTTGTGTTTCGATTTTCATAATGGTTTGTTTTTGCACGGAGTGATTTTTTATCCCCCTGTCCCCGGAAAGATTTTCCCCGGGTTCAGGATTCCCCTGGGATCCAGGGCCTGCTTGATTGAGCGCATGGCCCAAAGCCCACTTTCGCCGTGTTCCCAGGGCATAAAGGGCGCTTTCAGAAAGCCGATGCCGTGTTCGCCCGAAAGGGTGCCGCCCAGTTCCAGGGCGGCCCGGAAAATCTCGGCCACCGCCTGTTCTACCCGCCGCATTTCGTCGGCGTCCCGCTCGTCGCACATGATGTTCGGATGGAGGTTGCCGTCTGCCGCGTGGCCGAAAATCACAATCTTTAAATCGTATCTGGCGGCAATTTCTTTCAGCCGCCGGACCATTTCAGGAATTTGGCTGCACGGCACGGTGGCGTCCTCGGAGATTTTGGTGGGCTTGATCCGGGCCACCGCCGGGGAAATGGATTTGCGCGCCTTCCACAGGTTTTCAGCTTCTCTGGCTGTGCTGGCCACCTGTACTTCCCGGGAGCCCATTTCCCGGCACAAGGCGGCGATTTCGGCAATTTGCTGCGCCAGTACGGCAGCCGGCCCGTCGATCTCGATGAGGAGCAACGCCTCCACGTCCAGGGGCAGACCCAGGTGCAAATATTCCTCCACCACCCGGATGCTCTGGTCGTCCATGAACTCCAGGGCGGCGGGCGTAATTCCCCGGGCAATGATGGCGCTGACGGTACGGGCCGCGTCGTCCAGGCGGGGGAAGAAGGTGAGCAGGGTGCGGGTTGCCTCGGGCTGGGGGATGAACCTCAAGATAGCCTGCGTGATTACCCCGAGGGTCCCTTCGGACCCTACGAAAAGTCTGGTCAGATCGTATCCGGAGACGTTTTTGATGGTCCGCCCCCCGGTGCGGATGACCCGGCCGTCGGCCAGAACCACCTCCAGCCCCAGGGTGTAGTCCCTGATTACGCCGTATTTAAAGGCCCGGCTGCCGCCGGCGTTTTCGGCCAGGTTGCCGCCGATGGTGGAAGATTTGCTGCTGGAGGGGTCCGGCGGGAAGAAAAAGCCTTTTTCCGCCACCGCCCGGGCAAAATCGTCCGTGACCACCCCCGGTTCCACTACGGCCAGCAAATCGGCGGTGTTGATCTCCAGGATGCGGTTCATCCGGGTAAGATCCAGGACGATTCCGCCCCGCACCGGCACCGAGCCGCCGGAGAGGCCCGTCCCTGCTCCCCGCGGCACCACCGGGGTTTGCGTCTCCCAGGCCAGGCGTAAGACCCCCGCAACCTCTTCCGGGTTTGCCGGCCGCACCACCACGTCCGGCTGGCAGCGCCGGAAGGCGGCGTCGTAGCTGTAGGCGTAGCGCGCCTCGGGGGTGCTGAAAACATTTTGTTGGCCGACCACGGCGGCCAGTTTTTGAATTAGGGTCATTTTCTATTTTCCTCCTTTGTGCCCCTGGGCATGGGAACTGGGTGCCTGATATTTTATAGAGTAGACCCTCATGCTGCTCACGCAGCACCA
>DAISHP010000215.1:0-4233 GCA_036822475.1 Bacillota bacterium | reverse complement strand
GGAACCCCGCCTAAACGGGCGGCGGGCTGGGTGGTCACTCTGTCACCATTTTTAGGAATTAGCAGCCCCATCGTATGATAGTAATTTGGAACATAGGATCTTAACCTGATCCTTGCTAAACTAAATGACCATGATGAACATCGCCGTCGAACCTGTGGACAAGGCTTTTGGCGTTGCCCAAGCGAAACCCTCTGGCAGGCGGGTTAGGCAATTTGATTAAAACCACAACCTTGCCTTCATTCCAGGTCTCAAACCAACAATATTGCCGCTTTCATCTACCAAGTGCCAGCCGTACTCATCTTTATCAACCCGGCCGTAAAGCCATTGATGACCGAAAAACAGGCCAATTTTAGTTCCCTTTAAAAATCCAAACGGTCCCCCGTTGATGTTTAGCCCGCCGTCGGTGGTCGGCTTTAAAATCCCTTCCGGTTCCCACTTGGTAATTTTTTCGTAATGATCAATTTCCCCCACAGAAAACATTTTCGCCAATGCCTCAAGTGGATTTTGGCCGAGATATTTCGACCGGCACTTAACCTTCCCGTGATCCAGGTAGCGCTGCTCCAGATAGGCGTACCTTCCCTTCCAGCGGATAAACAATTCTTTGGCCTCCTCATCGGGTAGTGCCCAATTAATTATATCCATGATATTTTCCCCTTAATTTTAGCCGCCGGTACCGGGCCGGATTTTTAATCCGGCCCGGGAGCGGCGTAAAGGGGCGAAGCCCCTTTTAGCTAACCAGCCAATTCCTCTTCCCGGCGCTTCAAACTTTCCCGGAAGCGGTAGCTCTCTCCGTTCATCACCAGGATGTGCGCGCGGTGGGTGAGCCTGTCCAGAAGCGCGGCGGTCAACCTTTCGTCGCCCAGGACCTGGACCCATTCGGCAAACTCCAGGTTGGAGGTAATGAGCACGCTCCCCCGCTCGTAGCGGGCCGCCACAAACCGGAAAAACAGCTGGGCTCCCTCCGGGGTATACGGCACGTACCCGAGTTCGTCCACCACGACCAGGTCTTGTTTGAGCCACTGCTTTTCCAGGGAAAGGAGCTTGTGCTCCCGGCTGGCCGTTAAAAGTTCCGTGACCAGCCCCGGGGCCGTATGAAAGCGCACCCGGTACCCTTGCCGGCAGGCGCAAAGGGCCAGGGCAATGGCCAAATGCGTCTTGCCCGTTCCACTGTTGCCCAAAAGGATGACATGATGTATTCCCCCCGGCTCAAAGTGAGCACCTTTGGTTTGCTTAAAGACGGCAGGGCGGTAAAGTCGAAATCTTCGAGGGTCTTGGGGTAAGGGAAGTTTGCCCGGCGGATCCGGTTTTTTAAGGCGCTCTCTTCTCTAGCCAGAACTTCCTGTTCGAAAAGGGCGCATAAATACTCTTCGTAGGAACGGCCGTTTTCCGCCGCCGTGCGGGCCAGGCTCTTGTAGTGCCGGGCCACCGCCGGCAGCTTTAACCGGTGCAAGTAATCTTTAAGCAAGAGTTCGGTGCTCAATGGACCACCCTCCCGGCCCGGCCGACCAAAAGGCCGAACTGCTTCAAGTCAGGACGGGGAACCTGGTAGGCGGAAAGCGCCTGCTGTTCTTCCAGGTTAACGGGGGAAAGGTATTTACCGGTCAGTTGCCAGAGGATGTCTTTCACCCCGGCGGCGTGGTAGATTTTTTGGGCCAGGGCCTTTTGAAGGGCGGCGGTGAGAACATCCCAGCCCACTTCCCGGTGGTAAAGGAGAATCTGGACAAACTCCCTTTCCGGCCGGAGGTGCTGCTCCTTGAGGGCCGCCAGGTAACGGTGGTAAACCGGCGGCAGCTTTGCGCAGTGAAAGGGTTTTGCGTCTTCTAAAGCTCTGGGCTTGCGGTAAAGGGCCTCTAAGTAGTGGTCCAGGTCGTAAACTTCCTCCCCCGTGCCGTAAGAACGCCGGTGGGCGGCCACCAAAAGGCGGCCGGAATAGATTTCTAAGCGGTGGACGTAGGCTTTGAGCACCAGGGAGCGCCCCGCGCAGGAGGCGGGTACCGAATAGTAGTTGTTTTCGAAGCGCACCAGTTGGTTTTGGGCGGCTTTTGCCTCCACGTACCGGCAGCAGGGAAAAGGACGGGAGGGAAGGGGGAGCAGGTGCTCCTTTTCCGTCTCCCAGGCCTGGAACACAGTCACTTTAGTGTTCGGAACCCGGTGGGTTTTGGCATAATTTAAGCAGCGTTGAAGCAGCAGGGCATTCAATTCGTCCCAATCACCGGCCTCCGGGATGGGCGTGAAGAAGTTCCGGTGGGCAAAACCGACCAGATTTTCTACTCCGCCTTTTTCGTTTCCCCGGCCGGTGTTGCAGTACCTGCTTTCAAACAGGTGGTGGCTGCGAAAGGCGATGAAGTTGTTTTGCTCGATCCGGTTGCGGCCCAAAAGAACCTTGTAGACGGCGGTTTTCAGGTTGTCGTAAGTGATGCTGTGGGGAACGCCGCCGAGGAAGATGAAGCCCTGGGCGTGGCCCTCGAAGAAGGCTTCCTGTCTTTGGTGGGGAAAGGCCATGACAAAGGGCATCCGGCTAAAGCTCAAACGCAAGCAGAAAAACTGAACCAGGGTTTCGAGTCCGCCCAGGATGGCTACGTCCTCGCCCCAGTCGCATTGGGCATTGCTGCCGGAGCGGAACTCTAAAGGGACGAAGGTTTCTTTGGAGTTCCGGCGGAGCTCTCCGACCAGGCGCCGGATGGTGGAGGGACTGCCTGTGTAGCCGTATTCCTCCACCAGGCGCTCGTAGATGCGTTCTCCGGTAAGGCGGTGTTTCTTGGCTTCCTCTTCGGCCACCCACTGGGCTACAATGGGCCGGATATGGCCGGTCACGGGCTGGGGTCTCGGGCGGCTCAGCTGGTATTCAGGCGGTGCTGCGTCTTCCAGTGCTTTTCTGATGGTCTGCCGGGCGTAACCGAGTTCTCTGGAGATCCAGCGGATGGTTTTCTCTTCCTAGTACAGCCTGCGAATCATTTCTTTGTCGACCACATCGATCATCCTTTCTCCTCCTGTATACTGAGAAACTGGGACGTTTCCAGTATACAGGGATCTGGTGTTAGGGTGGTCAATTTTTCGGTGATCAGGTGGTCAACTTTTAGTTTAGCAAATACATACCGGCCGGGCATATACCAGATATCCAGGCATACGGTCAATGATGGTGCTTCCGGAAGCTTTTCTACGGGTGGTGCACCACCACCGCTGCTGCTGCTACCGCTGCTACCGCTGCTACCGTCGCCACCACCGCCGCCGTCAGACGTGGCAACGGTCGTCTCAGTGGTGTTGGTATTTACCGGGTTGGTTTGGTCAGAGTCAATAACTGCCGTATCTTTAATTTTCGTCCCGGCCGCCGTGCCGGCTTTGATCTTGGCCGCAAAAGCAACACTGCCCTGGCCGCCGGCACTAACACGGTCAATGTTCCAGGTGATTTTTCCGGCGGCCGGATCATAGGTCCCGTTATTTTGCACCTGGACGTTTTCCAAGTTGGTATCTACTGTATCGGTAATGACTACCCCGGTTGCTCCACCGTTACCGGTATTTTTATAAGAAATGGTAAAGGTAAGGGTATCACCGGGATAAGCGGTAGTTTTGTCTACGGTCTTGGTGGCAGACAGGCTGGGTCCACCGCCGCCAGGCGATCCTACCGCCACAGGAATAGTTACCTGGGCAGAAGTGTAACCTTCCATGGTTGCCGTCACGGTGATTTGGGCTTCGCCAGGAGCCAGGGCGGTAATCAGGCCCGTTGTATCTACGGTGGCCACAGCTTCATTGCTGGACGCAAAATGTACCTTCGCGCCCACCGGATTCACGGCAACAACAAGCTACCGGGTCCCTCCTACCGTTAAGGTAACATTTAGCGGATTGACTGTGAGGCCAACCGCCAGCTGGGCTACCGCCACAGGAATAGTTACCTGGGCAAAAAGACAACCAAGAGCAATGACTGCCAGGGTTATGGTCAACCTGTTCCATTTAAATGTCTTTGGCAACATTAAACATTTCCCCTTTCACATGAGTTATGCACTTAATGGTAATTGTTTCCATTTTAGATTACCATTAAACCACCTCTTCTCCTATTCGCCAGGAAAGGGTAGTACTGCTTTAAGAGCTGCCGGGCGTTAACCCGATTTAGGGGCGTTTCTCTTTTTTAAAATCCCCTTCCAGAAAAATCTGCCTACCCACACCAGGAATGGTCTGACATAATTTTACCAACCCCGCAAATTTACTGCAATTCCATTTTCACCCCCCCCCCCCCCC
>DAISHP010000214.1:0-4234 GCA_036822475.1 Bacillota bacterium | reverse complement strand
CGCCTTTTTCTTCCAGCAAGCGAATCAATAAGTCCTCTACCGCCAGGTTGCCGTTCACCCAGTTGTTGCGGGCAAAAAGAAGACCCACCGTAGGAAGAGCGGCCGGTTCCGGGCTGACCTGACCCGGGCCGGACGGCGGAAAATCCGGCCCCAGCGGTGCCTGTTCCTTTGTCTTTGGGCCGCTTTGCCGGTATAACAGGTTTGTAAAATACGGCTCGCACCAGGATAAATACTCTTCCACCGCAGTAAAGCACCCCGGGGCGGCCGGGTGGTAAATGCCCTCCCAGGGGAAGGTAAGCGGCTCGCTGTACGCCAGCCGTTCACCCAGCACTTCCGCCGCCAGGTAACGGAGCAAATGGGCAAAGTTTTCTTTCCCGCCCTGCACTATATACGTATAGCATTTGGAAACTACCTCCGGCCCCACGGTGGAAAGAACCCATAAAGCCGGGTCGTGGGCCACACAGACTACCGGTTTGCCCAGTTCTTTGACTGCCCTCTCCAGCTCACTCCAGATGCTTTCGGCCGTGGAACGGTAAAGAAACACCAGGTCGGCCCGGGCCATCTCGGCCAGGGCGTCCGTCAGGTCCTCCTTCCCTTCGTCGAGAAAACGGGCCGAGTAAACTTTCACTTTCAGCTCGTCCGCCACCAGCTCTGCCGCCCTCCGCAAGGTGGTGGTATGGCTGTGCCACATGACGGCGGTAATGTGCTTCATGGCGCTCCCTCCTGTCCTAAAATAAAAACCACGAAGACACCTTCCTCCTCTGGAAGGAAGTGAAAGCCTTCGTGGCTTAATGATCCGGGCTTTTACCTGGCGGGCTAAACTTATTTTAGCTCCGGCGACTCCGGTCGCCTTTTTAAAAAAGAGCCTCCTGTCCCAAATGCCAGGTATGGTGTTTATTCTACCTGAAATGAAAAATTCCTCCTCCCGGAATAAAAAATTTTTGACAAAATGCACCTGGCAGAAAAACTTACCTGAGTCAGTAAAGGCAAAGGTTCTTCCTTATCTGACCTTTTTAACCACCGCCACGCCGGCCAGGAACAGGACTACCGCATACGCGGCCAGCACGGCCAGGGAGAGAGGCAGGAGCCCGTCCCCCCGGGCCAGCGCACGCAAAGCGTAGCTGGCGTGGGTCAGCGGCAAGGCCTCAATGAGATAGGCCACGGCCCCGGGCAAACGGTCGGGAGAAAAGAAAGTGCCGCACAAGAAAGACATGGGTAAAATCACAAAAGTGGAAAAGTTGGCCATGTCCTCGTGGGAGTTGATGGTCATGGCCGCTACCACGCCCAGGGCGGCAAAGAGGAAACAGGTGAGCACGACCACCAGGAAAAACCACCCGTTGACCGCCAGGTGGGCGCCAAACAAAAAAGCCAGCAGCAGAATGATCAGGGAAGCAACCAGCCCGCGCACAATGCCTGCCAGTACTTTTCCCAGCACAAAAGAGCAGGCGCTGATCGGGGCAATGATATACTCCTCCAAAGTTTTGTGGTAGAGACGGCTCATATTAAGAGAAACGCCAATGGCATTAAAGCTGGTATTCATGGCCGAAAGGGCAATAATCCCGGGCACCACATATTCCAGGTAACTGCCCCCGTTCATCTGCATCCCCCGGCCCAGGCCCCAGCCAAAAGCCACCAGATACAGCAGCGGGCTGACCAGCCGGGAAGCAAAGAATTTAACAAAAGTACGCCTGAAAACCACCATCTCCCGCCAGAGGACAGTGTAAAAATCGATCTTCAGTCACCTACCTTATGACCGGTTAGCTCAACAAAGACATCCTCCAGGTTTGATTCCCTGATTAAAACATCCCCCTCTAACTGGCCGGCAAAGGCCAAAGCCTTATCCCGATCAGGAAAGAGTTTGTAACCGGTATCCGTTCCTTTGAAAGTCTCCACCACCACTTCACCCACTCTTTGTTTTAACTGACCCGGCGTTCCCAGGGCAATCAACCTTCCCTTGTCCATAATGCCCACCCGGTGACAGAGCACCTCCGCTTCTTCAATATAATGGGTGGTTAAAAGGACAGTCAGCCCTTCGCTGTTCATCCGCCGGATCAGGTCCCAGATTTTGCGGCGGGTCTGGGGGTCCAGGCCGACGGTGGGTTCGTCCAAAAAGAGGATTTGGGGACTGTGCATAAGCGCCCGGGCAATCATCAGCCGGCGCTTCATTCCTCCCGAAAACCGGCTCACCAGTTCCCCGGCGCGGTCCTGCAGTTCCACGTAATTCAGCAGTTCCTCAATGCGCCGGCGCCTTTCGGGGGCCGGGAGCCTGTGCAGCCGGCCGTGCAGTTCCAGGTTCTCCCGGGCGGTCAGTTCCTGGTCCAGATTCATGTGCTGGGGAACCACCCCGATTTCCTTTTTAACCCTGTCCAGATCCCGCATCACGTCATAGCCATTGATTAATGCCCTACCGCCGGTGGGCCTGGTCAGCATGGTCAGCATCCGGATAGTGGTGGTCTTACCGGCGCCGTTGGGTCCCAGCAGGGCAAAAATCTCCCCTTTTTTTATCTCCAGGTCCAAACCATCCACGGCAACAATGTTCCCATAATGTTTGGTCAGCTGGTGAAGCTCAATCACTTTTGAAAACCCCCGGGCCCCTCATTATCTTACCGGCGGCTGGACCCGGGAAGATGCCCGGGTAAATGACGGGCCTGTCTGGCCGCCCATGATTACCTGTAACTTCTCCCGGTCAATGTCCATCTCCTGGAAAGGCTTCCGGCGCATCCGGTGGAGCAGGGCCAGGTCCACGGAGCTGCGCACGTCGTCTTCAGTAACTTCTTCCCGGCCGTGCAGCGCCGCCGTGGTTTTGGCCGCCTTCATCATGACCAGGTCGGCCCGGTGGCCGTCCACGCCCATTTCAACGGCAATCCGGGCGATTAAAAAGAGCATTTCGTCCGCTATCTTTACTGCCGGCAGGAGCGCTTTGGCCGCTACTATTTGCCGGCGTAAGCGCTCTTCTTCCGCCTCCCACTGCCGGGCAAACCCTTCCGGATCCTCTTCAAAAGCGGCCCGGCGCTTGACCACCTCCACCCTTAAAGACGGATCGAGAATCCCGGTAATGTTTACACAAAGCCCGAAACGGTCCAGGAGCTGGGGTCTGAGCTCGCCTTCCTCGGGGTTCATGGTCCCCACCAGAATAAAGTTGGCCGGGTGGGTAAAGGACACTCCTTCCCGCTCGACGGTGTTCACTCCCATGGCCGCCGAATCCAAAAGCACGTCCACAATGTGGTCGTCCAAAAGATTCACCTCGTCGACGTAGAGAATGCCCCGGTTGGCCTGGGCCAGCACGCCGGGCTCGAAGTGCTTTTCCCCTTTTTTGATGGCCTGTTCTATGTCCAGCGTACCCACCACCCGGTCTTCGGTGGCCGACACCGGCAGATCCACCACCCGCATCTTCCGCCGCGCCCGGGGCAACTCCTCGCCGGCGGCCAGGCGCTCCCGGCAATTGGCACACATGGTGGTTATGTCATCGGGATCACAGCTATAAACACAACCTGCCACCACTTCGATTTCCGGGAGCAGGGCCGCCAGCGCCCTTACCGCGGTGGACTTGGCCGTGCCTTTTTCGCCGCGGATGAGAATCCCGGAAAGCCTGGGATTAACCGCGTTAAGCAAAAGACCCCTTTTCATTTCCTCCTGCCCGACAATGGCCGCGAAAGGATATACTTTTTGAAAAGCACCCATTTTAAATCCCCTCCTTTAACCTTAAAGCCGACTCAGATATGATATAACATTTGCTTAGCCGTCACTTAATCCTTTTACCGCCTGAACCAGGGCATCGGCCTTCAGGTCGTCAATTTTATAGTATTCAGCACCCAGCGCCATGGCCAGTTCCCGGGCCAGCCCGAAAGTAAGGAAACTATTTTTCTCCACGTCGACGACCAGGGTCTTGATCCTTTCCTCGGCCCTGATGATTTCCGCCGCCCGGCGCGCCTCCGCCAGGGGCTTGCCGGCGCCCATGCTCACATTGCCTTTGCCGTCGGAAATAATAATTAAAAGAGGCTCAATATTCGGGTCCTTATAAAGGTGGGCCTTGGCCACTTCGTAAGCTTTGAGGAGGCCGGCAGACAACGGCGTCTTGCCGCCCGTCGGCAGCTCGGCCAGGAGCTTATGGGCCATTTCCACGCTGCCGGTCGGCGGCAAGAGAGTTTCCGCTTTATCCCCCCGGAAGGCCACCATCCCGATGCGGTCCCTTTTCTGGTAGGCGTCTAGCAAGAGCGACAGGATAGCCCCCTTG
>DAISHP010000213.1:0-4246 GCA_036822475.1 Bacillota bacterium | reverse complement strand
GGAGAGCTGGCTGGCCGAAGAAATCCGGGAGCTTTTCGAAATTTACCTGGGGCCGGGCTGGAACAGGAAAATTACCGAAAAGGACCTGTGGGCAAAGGTGGCCGACATCCCGGACGAAGCTCTCTGGAACGCCCACACCGCTTTAAAAGAAAAACTTATCCAGGCGGCGCGGGAAAACATTAAAAAACAGCGGACGCGCAACCAGGAGCCCGCTTACCGCCTGCACGAAGTGCAGAATTACCTCCAGCCCGACGTTTTCACCATTGGCTTTGCCCGCCGTTTCGCTACCTATAAAAGGGCGACGCTCCTTTTCCAGGACCGGGAACGGCTGGCCAGGCTGTTCAACAATCCGGATTATCCGGTGCAGCTGATTTTTGCCGGCAAGGCCCACCCCGCCGACCGCGCCGGCCAGGAATTGATCAAGCAGATCTACGACCTTTCCAACGAAGAACCCTTTCGCGGGCGGATCGTTTTCCTGGAAGATTACGACATCAACCTGGCGCGCTACCTTTTGCAGGGGGTTGATCTCTGGTTGAACAACCCGCGCCAGCCGATGGAGGCCAGCGGCACCAGCGGCCAAAAGGCGGCGGTAAACGGCGTGATCAACTGCAGCATCCTCGACGGCTGGTGGCCGGAGGCGTACAACGGGGAAAACGGTTTTGCGTTCGGGGAAAACCGGCACTACCCGGACGAGGAAACCCGGGACCGGGACGACGCCTGGTCCCTTTACGCCCTTTTGGAGGAAACCATCCTGCCTCTCTATTACCACCGCGACGGCGACCGCAACCTGCCCGAAAAATGGGTGCAGCTGATGAAAAGGTCGCTGCAAACCATCCCTTATTATTTCAATACCGAGCGGATGGTCAAAGAATACACCGAAAGATTTTATCTTCCCGCAGTGGAAAGGGGCGGCCTGATGGCGGAAAATAATTTCGCCCTCGCCAGGGAAATCAAAGAATTTAAGGAAAGGCTGACGGAAAATTGGGCCGCCGTCCGGATCGTTTCCGTGGAAACAGACGGGCGGAAAACAATGAAAACAGGGGATTTACTCAACGTCCGGGCCGGCGTTATGCTCGGGCCCATCCGTCCGGAGGAAGTGGCCGTGGAAATTGTTTATGGCCTGCCGGGCGACCAGGGCCTGGAGAAGATTTCCCGCGCTGCCATGTCTGTGGTGGGACAGATTGACCAGCAAACCTATCTTTACAGCGAGAGCCTGATTATGCCGCAGGGAACGTTTGGGTATACCGTGCGGGTGCGCCCTCACCACCCCTTTTTCGCGCACCCCTTTGAGCTGCCCCTGGTCACCTGGGCAGAAACATTTTAAATACCCTTAGTTAGAAAAATCAAGCAAAAACCTCAAGACCCACTTGTTACTCACCTATCTGCAGGGCTGCTTTTAATTTGCGGTAGGTCGTTTCCAGCCCCTCGGAAATCACCCGCACGTCTCCCAAAACGGGCATAAAATTCGTATCGCCCGCCCACCGCGGCACAATGTGGACGTGAAAGTGCCCCGGCACGCCGGCGCCGGCAATGGTCCCCAGGTTAACACCGATATTGAAGCCGTCCGGACGGAAGGCCTTGCGCAGCAGCGCGACCATTTCCCGGGTGGTTTCGCCCAGCTCCAGGATCTCTTCGCCGGTTAAATCAGCTAAGTCCCCCACGTGCCTTTTCGGCGCGACCAGCAGGTGGCCGTTGGTATAGGGGTATAAATTAAGCAGAACAAAGACTGTTTCACCCCGCCAAAGAACGTAATTGGCCTCGTCTTCAGAGGAATTTAATTTTTCGCAAAAGATACAGGCGCCGCCATGATCTTTCCCGATATAAGCGGTGCGCCAGGGTGCCCATAAGCGCTCCATGCCAACCGTTTCCCCCTTTAGAAAGTAGGAATTGGGAATTAGAAATCAAGGGTCTGGCTCTCTTCCCTGGTATGATTATTTTCATTCTTCATAGACCCTCATGCTGCTAACGCAGCACCAGCAAAAGGATGAAAATTAACGATTTTTCACAGCAGGCGCACTCCGAGGCACTAAGGCACTTAAGGCACAGAGGGATATGCATAAAGCACCGGAATTATTTTCTTTGTGCCTGTTGCCATTGTGTCTGATCTTTTCTGGGTAGGGGATAGGGATTAGGGGATAGGGATTGTTGGACACTCATGCTGCTTTTTTCGCGGCACCAGATGATGAAAACGGATGAAAGCTTTTTTTGCAAGAGAGGTTACAGAGGGACAGAGGCCAGGTGTAACCAGAGATTTTTTACTTTGTGCCTTTGTGCCGGGAAGGTTTTTTGCCTGGTATTTTCAGGTCAGGTAAGGGTTTTAGGGTTTGGGGATTAAAACCCGGCGCAACTTTTTGTGATCCTGACTTCTTTTTAAACCGGCGCAGCGATCGTTTTTGCGTAGACACGGTGGCGCTTAACAGGAGAAAGCTGAAGTTTTTGGATGATTTTCAGCATGGCCGGATTATTTTCGTCCACCTGGGAGGCTTCCACCGTCGGATAATTGCGCAGCCGGAGAATTTCCAGGGTCCTTTTGATCAGTAAGGATTCCAGGCCGGAGGCCCGGAACTCGGGGATGACCACCAAAAAAGCCATCCGCGGAAGGAGGCATTCCGTTCCGGGCGGCAAGCAAAGGGAAAAAGCCGCCGGTTTTTTTTCGAGGGTGACAATCAGGGCCAGGGAAGGATCACCTTTGGTAAAACAGTAATTCACCAGGGAATGTGTTTCCCGGAAGCTTAACGGGACGTAACCCCAGTTATCGGTCATCCCGCGGTTTAAAATAGAAGCGATCGTTTGGACGTCCTGCCTCCAGGTGAGCGCGTTTAAGGAGCGCAAAACGAGCCCTTTCCGGCGGGCGGCGCGGGCGGCAATCCGGTCAAAAACGGGAGGAATTCCTTGTTTTAAGGAAAAGTGGAAAGAAAGGAGATCGGTAAATTTAGAAAAACCGGCTCCTTCGAGCAGTTCCTGGTAAAAAGGCGGGTTGTAGGGGATTGAGGGCGCGGGCGGTTGATCAAAACCTTCGATTAAAAGGCCCACCTGCTGATTGGTGTTGAAGGTGGCCGGCCCCACGATCCTTTTTATTTTTTGCGCCGCCAGCCAGTTTTCCGCATTTTCCAGCAATTTACGGGCAACGGCCGGTTGCCGTCCGCTGATCTCGAAAGCTCCGAAAAAGCCGGTATCCGGTTCTTTGGCCAGCGGATCAATAACGGCCGCCACCCTGCCCACCGGCAAGCCGTTCTCCCGGGCCAGAAATAAACGGTAGCGGAGCCGGGAGAGGATTTCCAGCGGCAGCGGCGGCGGGGAATATGGTTCGTCCCGGTAGACGGCTCCGGCGAGGTGGAGAAAATCGAAGAAATCCCGGTGTGATTGGACAGCCTTGATTTCCAGCGCCATCTCATCGCCCCCGGATTAATATATGTTTTGCCCGGGGAACTTGACATTATTTTAACGGTATGTTAACATACTTCCACGTAGCTATTTGGAAAGGCTGCGGGATTTTATTATTTTAGGAGGAAGAAAATTGCAAGGGAGAGTCAAATGGTTCAGTGCGGAGAAAGGGTACGGTTTCATAGAAAGGGATGACGGCGGCGACGTTTTCGTCCACTACACGGCCATTGCCGGAGACGGGTTTAAAACCCTAAAAGAAGGGGAATTGGTGGAATTTGAAATCGTCGAAGGCGCCCGCGGGCCCCAGGCAGCAAACGTCGTCAAGATATAGTAAACATCCCCAGTCCGAAAGCCCGGGCTGGGGTTATTTGTGTCAGGCGCGGAAAAACAGAAAGGAGTGGCTTTGCATGCAGGTACAGGTACGCGGCCGGAACATGGAAGTCACCAATGCCTTGAAGGAGTATGTGCAAAAGCGGGTAAGCAAGCTGGAAAAGTATCTGGACGGGATTGCTGAGGCACAGGTTACGCTTACCGTAGAGAAGGGTTCCCACCGGGTGGAAGTGACGATCCCCATCAACAGTATGCTTTTGCGCGGCGAAGAAACGACGCAGGATATGTATGCCTCCATTGACCTGGTGGTCGAGAAGCTGGAAAAACAAATCCGGAAATATAAAGGGAAACTGTTCAAGCGGCAGGGGAAGGCCGCCGCGGAAGGAGCGGGTGAAGCGGCGGCGCCGGTGAACCAGGCTCCGGAAAACGGTCCGCAAGTTGTCCGCACCAAACGTTTTGCCATCAAGCCGATGCCGGTAGACGAAGCGATCCTGCAGATGAATCTGCTGGAGCACAGCTTTTTTGTCTTTAT
>DAISHP010000212.1:0-4250 GCA_036822475.1 Bacillota bacterium | reverse complement strand
GACGGCGATTCCCCGCGAGAAAATTTTCTGGGGGCTGCCCGTTTACGGGTACGACTGGGCGCCCGGCGCCAGGGTGCCGGAAACGCTGTCCTACGCCGAGGCAATCGCCCGGGCGCAGCGTTTCGGCGCCCAGATCCGTTACGACGAACAGGCCCAGGAATCGACCTACACATACGTCGAAAACGGCGTCCGGCATGTCGTCTGGTTTGAAGATGCGAAAAGTTTTCAGGTAAAGCTGAACCTGATCGTCAAAAAACGCCTGCCGGGGATCGGGGTCTGGCGTTTGGGCCTGGAAGACCCAAAAATATGGGATATCTTAGAAAAAAGCTGGTACTTTGAGCACCCGGCGTTTGCCCCGAGATAATTCCAGGACGGGAGCGGCTGCAGACCATCAGATGAAGGCCTGCTTGAGGGCGTCCAGCGCGTCCCTGACCTTCCCGGGGGCATCGGGCGCTTCTTTCTGCACAGCCTCCGCGGCCAGCTCCACTTTCGCCGCGGTTTTTTCCTCAAGCCGCCCGTACACGGCCAGATACGAGGACAGGCGGCGCTCCAGTTGCATTTTTAGCCTGGCGGACAAGGGCATTCGGAGGTAGTTCCGGATGGTGGACAGGATTTTCGGCTTGTCTTTCGGCAATTGGCCTTCAATCTCCCACAACAGGTTGCACATCTGATCACTGACCAGATAGGCGTGACATTCAAGATTTTCCACAAATAAACCGATTTCTTCTACCGCCTCGTCTTCTGTCAGGAGCTCAAAATCGCCGGCCAGCACGCGCTCCAGCAGCGGGCTGCCCCGGCGGGGAACGAGCGTCCGCAGCCGGATAAAGTCGGGATCGATCTCACTTAAGACCCGGGCCGAGTCAAGGGCGTGTTTTTCCGACCATTTTTTTCCGCCGAGGCCGGGCATTAAATATTCGCTCAAGGTAATCCCCGCTTCCTTCGTTTTTTTGCCGGCCACGATGTGCTCTTCCGCTGTCACCCCTTTTTTTACCGCCGCCAGCACTTCGTCGCATCCCGACTCCAGACCGATATGCAGCCGGGACAGGCCCGCCTGATGCAACTGCAGGATTTCTTCGAACGATTTCCGGGCAATGGTTTTCGATCGCGCGTAAGAGGTGATTCGTTCCACGGTAGGAATATCTCCCGGATATAATTTAAAATGGCAACCAGGTCGGCGGTGCGGATTTGCGGAGAGTTTCCGTCCTGCAGAAAAACAGTTTTGGCACCGCTGGCCAGCCAGTTGGCCACGTTCGCCAGGCTGTGCAGGCGCGCGTGAACCAGTTCTGCGTCGTTATACTGCCGGCTGTATATTTCGGGGTTGGAATTAATCACGGCCAGGACGACTTCTTCGCCGACCGTCCCCCCAAACCCCAGGCGCCAGGAGGCGCTACGCAGCTCTTCGGCCAGCCCCCGCACAACCTCCAGGTCCGCCTTTACTTCCTCCACGGTGCGCACGCTGTAGCGCTTGCCCTTATACGTCGCACAAAACTCACAGCGGTTCCAGGGGCAGTTTCTGGTCACCCGCAGCAAAAGGGAAGCGTCCCGGCCCTCACTGGGCGGGCGAATAGGTCCCATTTCATACCACCCCCGGCCGATATTCGCCGCATCCATTTTGTAAAAACCGGCAGTCCTTTGGTACATTATCCTCACCCCGGAAATCGAATTTCTTCCAGTATACCATAATCAGTCTTGTCTAACCACCCTGTCATTAAATATAATGTTAGCAAAAGTGCGCAGGAGAAACAATCAGGGAGGAATTCGGGGTGGAAATTGTTATTGCCGATCCGCAGGTAATCATTCAGGACGAAATAAATGAAGGTATTTTAAAGCGGATTGAACGTTACGGGAGGGTTTGTTACAAATCGGAAAGATTGATTAACGAAGCCTCCGCCCCCGGGTTCGTCCGGAATTTAATCGACCGGGGGCACGAGAGTGTCATTGAGCACGAAAAAATCACCGTCATCTACATCACCAACCGGGGCATCACCCACGAGATCGTCCGGCACCGGATTGCCAGCTACTCCCAGGAAAGCACCCGGTACTGCAATTATCAAAATAAAATGGTTTTTATCCGGCCTTATTATTTTCCGGAAGGAAGCGAAACTTACGAAATCTGGAAGGAGGCCGTGGTTAACGCCGCCCGCACTTACCTGGCGCTCCTGGCGCGGGGGGCCAGACCGGAACAGGCCAGGGGAGTGCTGCCCGCCGATTTAAAAAGCGAAATCGTGGTCACGTACAACCTCCGCGAATGGCGGCACTTCTTCAAGCTCCGGGCAAACCAAAGAGCCCACCCCCAGATCAGGCAGATCGCCATCCCGACCTTGCTGGAATTCAGGAAAAGGATCCCCGTCATTTTCGACGACATCGAATACGACACCGGCTTCCCCGCTGCCGCCTACGCTTCCGTAGCGTACCAGCAGGAACGGACCGGAAACTGGTAGAAGCCGGCAGAAAAGAAAGGAGAAGAACACTTTTGTCCTCCGCCAACCCGCCCGAGATTGCCGTAAAAATAAAAAAACTCCACCCGGACGCGAAAATCCCCGTGAAAGCAACCGCGGAAAGCGCCTGTTACGACGTGTACCCCCTGGAGGAAGCCGTCATCGAACCCCGCGGCAGCGTCATTTTAGGCACCGGCCTGGCCGTGGAACTGCCCAGGGGTTACGAGCTGCAAATCAGGCCGCGCAGCGGCTACGCCTTTAAACACGACGTGGTCGCCTACTGGGGAACCCTGGACAGCGACTACACAGACGAAATCAAAGTAAAACTTTTTAATTTCGGGAACGAACCCAAAAAAATCAGCAAAGACAAAGCCATCGCCCAGGTTTGCGTCAAACCGGTGTACGAGGCGGTTTTCATCGAAACCGGCGAACTGCGGGCCAAGGGACACGGAGGCTTCGGCAGTACGGATAAACGCTGAGGAACAACGATGAAAACGTTAATTATCACGGAAAAACCCTCGGTCGGCCGGGACATCGCCAAAGTCCTGGGCCGGTTTAAAACCAGGGAAGGATACCTGGAAAACGAGCAGTTTATTGTTTCCTGGGCCATCGGCCACCTGGTTGAACTGGCCGAACCGGAGGACTACAACCCCGCCCTGAAAAAGTGGTCGCTGCATACCCTGCCCTTTATTCCCGGGGAATTTTTACTCAAGGTGATCCCGGAAACCGCCCGGCAGTTCCAGGTTCTGAAAGAGTTGCTCCTTTCCCCGCAGGTGGGCCTGATCATCAACGCCTGCGACGCCGGCCGGGAGGGGGAAAATATCTTCCGCCGGATTTATGCCCAGTCTGGCTGCGCCAAAGAAGTCAAACGCCTCTGGCTGAGGGAAACGACGCTGGCGGCCATCCGGCTGGCCTTCGAAAATTTGCGGGAAAACCGCGAGCTGGACAACCTGGCGGTAGCCGCCGCGGCGCGCGCCCAGGCCGACTGGCTGGTAGGCATCAACGCTACGCGCGCCTTCACCTGCCGGCATAAGGAACTGTTAAGCGTGGGCCGGGTGCAGACCCCCACCCTGGCCCTGATTGTGGCCAGGGAAAGGGAAATCCGGAACTTTCAGGCGGCCAAATACTGGGAGGTCTGGGCGACCTTCCGGAAGAGCACCAGGGAAACTTACCGGGGCAAGTGGTTTGCGGACAAAACGGACCGGTTTCTGAAGCGCGAGACGGCCCGGGAAATGGTCGCGGCCTGCCTGAACAACCGGGAATCCGTCGTTTCCGCGGTGGAAGAAAAGGAAGTCAAAGAGCCGCCGCCGCTGTTGTTTAATTTAAACGATCTGCAAAAAGAGGCCAACCAAAAGCACGGGCTCACCGCCGAACAAACCCTGCGGGCGGCCCAGGCCCTTTACGAAAAGCACAAGTTAATCACTTACCCGCGCACGGAAAGCCGCCACCTGTCCGCTCTCCTGGCCAAAACCATCCCCCAAAGGATGGCGGCGCTGACCGCGGTCGCCGAATACCAGCCGCTCGTTCCCGGGCACCTGCCCCCTTTGTCCAGGCGCTACGTGGACGACGCCCGGGTAACCGATCACCACGCCATTATCATTACCGAAACAAAACCAAAGCCGGCCAATTTAAGCCGGCCGGAGCAAATCGTTTACGACCTGGTCGCCCGGCGCCTGCTGGCCATTTTTTACCCCGACGCCAGATATAACGTTACCCGGGTGATTACCACCGCCGGCCAGGAGACCTTCCTTTCCCGGGGAAAAGTGGAACTGGAAGAAGGCTGGAAAAAAGATTACCCCACCGGCGATAAAA
>DAISHP010000211.1:0-4251 GCA_036822475.1 Bacillota bacterium | reverse complement strand
CTACCTGATGCAAAAGCTCCAGCAGGAAAGGTTAGTGTCGGCGATTGGTTCCCAGAGTGCGGCGGAGCGGATCCTGGCTGACGCGATGGAATATGCCAAAACGAGGACGGCCTTTGGCCGGCCGATCGGAAAATTCCAGCACAATGCCTTTAAGATCGTGGAAATGGCCACGGAAGTGGAATTGGGCCGGACGTTTATAAATAGTCTGGTTGCCGACCACATCGCCGGCAAGGATATTGTAACCAGGGTTTCCATGGCCAAGTGGTGGATCGGCGAAATGGTCAACCGGGTTGCTTACCATTGCTTACAGCTTTATGGCGGTTACGGATTTATGGAAGAATATCCGATTGCCAGGGCTTACCGGGATGTGCGGGCGCATACCATCTACGCCGGAACCACGGAAATAATGAAGCTGATCATTGCCCGCCGGCTGGGGTTTTAGGGCAGCCCTTCGGGAATGGGCGGCGGGGTGGAGAGGAATTTCCTTGACAATACGTTCCGGGGCTGATTAGAATATTGAAAAAGGAAGGGGGGCGCAAAAGGACGCGGAGATAAATTATTTTTAGGTTGTGGAGCATTGGAATTTTAGGAATGGTTGTATTATTTCTGCAGATGGATAAATATTTTTAAGGAGGGGTAAGTTTTGGTTGAGTTTAACATTGGAATTAATTTGCGAAAATGGAGCGAGCGCGATCCGGAAAAAGTAGCAATCATCTACGAAGACAAGCCCATTACTTACCGGATGTTAAATGAAGGTGCGAACCGGGTTGCTCATTACCTTCAGAAAAAAGGGCTCAAGAAGGGTGACCGGGTGGCGGTGCTGCTTTTTAACCGCCCCGAATTCCTTGAAGTATACTACGCCGCCGCCAAGCTGGGGCTTATTTTCGTCCCCTTGAATTTCCGCTTAACGCCGTCCGAACTCGAATTTCAACTGAATGACTCGGGAACGCGGCTGCTTGTTTTTGATGATGCGCTGACCGAAAAAGTGCAGCCGCTGCTTTCCAAAACGACAGTGGAGAAAGACAAGTTTGTTTGTGCCCGGTGCGGTTTGCCCGAGGGTTCCGGGTGCCCGGATTGGGCCGAAGACTATCACGAAGCGGTGAAGGATTGTTCTGTTGCCGAACCGCGGCCGGAAGAGCCGGTTTACCTGCAAGATGAATTATGCATCATGTATACTTCTGGCGTTACCGGTTTTCCGAAGGGGGCGGTGCTTACTCACGAGCAGACCTACTATAAAAATTTTCAAGCTATGTTGTACGTGGGCCTGGGCAATGACACCGTATACCTGGCGCAACTGCCCCTGTTTCATTCGGGGGGGCTTTTTATTACCGCCACCCCGGTTTTGTCCGCCGGGGCAACGTTGATTTTGCGGCGGCTGTTCATTCCGGAAGAATTCGTGCAAGATATTGAGCGGTATAAGGCAACGGTGGTATTTGCCCTGACCACGATGTGGAGGTTCATCCTGGCTACAGGCAAGCTTGACGAAGTTGACTTAAGCAGTGTCAAATATGCCTTTATCGGCGGGGAAAGAACGGAGGTGGAGCTGACCAAAAAGCTGTTATCGAAGGGGTTGCGCCTGTTGTCGGGTTTTGGCCAGACAGAAAACTCGGCAATGATGATGTTGCCCGCTAAAGACATCGAGAGAAAGATGGGTTCCATCGGCCTGCCCGGTTTCTTCTCCGAGATCTGGATTGCCGACGAACAGGGCAGGGAGCTTCCTCCCGGGGAAATCGGGGAAATTGTGGCTAAAGGTCCGGCGGTGATGAAAGGTTACTGGAACAGGCCCGAAGAGACGGCCAAAACCATTGTTAACGGGGTTCTGCATACCGGTGATTTGGGCTACCGGGATGAAGAAGGCTATTTTTACATTGTAGACAGAGCCAAGGACATGTACCGGAGCGGTGGGGAGAATGTATACCCGGCCGAAATTGAAAAAATCCTGGTTACTCACCCTAAAATAGCCGATGTGGCTATTATCGGTATTCCGGATAAGAAATGGGGGGAAACGGGAAAGGCTTTTGTTGTGCCGAAAAAGAAGGGTGAAACCGTTACAATAGAGGAAATCCATGAATTTTTGCAGGGGAAAGTGGCCCGTTACAAGTTTCCTTCCGTGGTGGAGGTGATTGATGAATTGCCCATGACCTCCACCGGGAAAATCAGGAAAGTAGTGCTGAAGGAAAGAGAGAAAGCAAAGGAGAATTGAATTCCGGAGAACTTTCGGGGAAATTACCGACAATATAATTTCAGGAGGGATGAGCAATGGGAGCTACTCAGGAACTGGCCCGGTACGTTGTGGAGACTGCGTACAACGATTTACCAGGCGGAGCCGTGGAGAAAGCGAAGCAATGTATATTGGATTGGCTCGGGGTAACCCTGGGCGCCCTGAATGAAGATTTAACGCCGATTTTGATCAAACTGGCGGTAGAAATGGGTGGGGAAAAGCAGGCGACTATTTTAGGAAAGAATCTCCGGACCAACGTATTGCTGGCGGCACTGGTAAACGGCAGCGTTTCCCACGCGCTTGATTTTGACGATACGCACGCCTTTTCTATGGGTCATCCCAGTGTGCCGCTGGCGCCTGCTGTGTTCGCCGTTGGCGAATCCAGGAAGATTACCGGCAAAGATTTGCTAACGGCTTTTGTGCTGGGGTTTGAAGTGGAAACGAGAATTGGCGCGGCGGCCGGAAGAGACCACTACGACAAAGGCTGGCACGCCACGGCTACCTTCGGACGTTTTGGAGCGGCAGCGGGGGCTGGAAAGATTTTGGGCCTGGATACCGGGCAAATGGTGAATGCTTTTGGGATTGCCGGCACCCAGGCGTCTGGTCTTCGCCAGGTGTTCGGGTCGATGTGCAAACCTTTCCACGCCGGCAAGGCAGCCATGGATGGAACGCTGGCCGCCCTGCTGGCCAGGGATGGGTTTACCAGTTCGAGCGAGATCATCGAAGGAAAGCAAGGGTTTCTAGACGTTCTTTCTCCGGCCCCCCAGGTAAATAGGGCGGTGGAAGGCCTGGGCAAAGATTACTGGATCATGAATGTGGGGTTTAAGCCGTATGCATCGTGTGCCGGTACGCATACCACGATTGACGCTATTCGGGATATTCAAAGCAAGGAAAAGCTTTCGGCCGACGAGGTGGAAGAAATCAATCTGGAACTTGCCAAGTTGCCTTTGGACGCCGCCGGGATCGCCGAACCGAAGAAAGCCCTGGAGGGGAAGTTTAGCGTTTACCATTGCGCGGCCCTTGCTTTCCTGGAAGGTTCCGTGGGCGAAGATAAGTTCACGGATGAAAAGATTAACGATCCGGAAGTTGTCAGGTTAAGACAAAAAGTTAAAGCGCGGCTGAATCCTGAATTTCAGATGGTCGATGCGAAAGTTACGGTGATTACTAAAGATGGTCGGAAGATTGAAAGGTTGGCGCGAATCCCCAAAGGACAGCCTTTTAACCCCATGACTTATCCGGAGATGGAGGAAAAGTTCAGGGGGCTTGTCCTTTCCGTGTTACCAGAAAAGAAAGTTGAGCAATTGCTGGCGAAGATCAAAACGCTGGAAGAAGTAAGGGATATAACTGAGCTGATCAACCTGTGCAATCCTTAACGTTTTCTGCTATCGATAAAGTCGCAGAGCTCCTGGTGCAGGCAATTTAACCGGGAGCGTTTTTTCATTACGTAACCGGGCAGGAAATGTGTGACGTATTAAGGGGTGTTTTTGGGGAATGCGAACCAGCGTCGGTATTTTAGGGGCGCATTTTATTTGTGGCCGGCCAGAGTGCTGGCGGGCCGGATTACGCCTGGATGGGCGCAACCGGGATTGAAGGGAAAAGGGAAACGATACCCGTCCCCGGCTTGCCGTTACTGATTTCAATCCGTTTTTATCCGGAGAAGTTTTTGGAAAGCTTTTCTTTGCTCAGCGGTAACATTTCGGCCCAATCGCGCCATAAAAACGTTGGCCTGGTGAGCTGTAATATTTGGCTCGTCGGTTTCCATTCTGACCAGGCCAACAGACGCAAATAACCTGACCATTAAATCCCGGTATTGCCAGAGATTGAGGTTATTACCTTTCAGGTCCCAGTACCAGCAAACTTCCGTAGTGAAAATAATATAGTTCTCTACCTCTGGTTCAGAAAAGGCAATTTTTAGTAATTGGGAGGCAATTCCGATTTTCCGCCAGGCCGGGCTAATTTCAATGCCGCCAACTTCTAACGTCAACGGATGATGGGCCCAGCGGCTGTATTTATAAGGGCGATGAAAGGTT
>DAISHP010000210.1:0-4274 GCA_036822475.1 Bacillota bacterium | reverse complement strand
CGAGGGGCGACGCCGCGGCGGCCAAAAATCATCTCGAGCGCGCCCGGCGCCTCTTCCTGGAGATCGGCGACCGCTACGACGCCCGGCAGGTGGCTGCAGAGATGGACTGAAGATTCATTTTTGCTATTCTTCCGCTTCATCCAGGAGTCTGGCAAATTCCTCCAGGCTAGCCACCTTAATGCTCCGTTTGTGTAACGACCTCAGCAAGGCAGGATCGTCAATGGCCTTCACTCTCTGGCTGATGCCTTTTTTAACCAGGCCGAACCGTTCTCCCAGAACATCCAGGATAGCTTCTCGCAGAGCTTTGATTTCACCCTTTTCCATGCCCTTTTCCATGCCCTTTTCCATGCCCTTTCGGATACCCATTTCGATACCCTCGTTGATCCAGTCCTGCACAATACTTGCCTGCCGCAACATGCTTACCTCCTCTCGAAAGAAGTGCAGCAAAAACTCTTTGGAAAAATACCGGCCGGCGACGGTGACGGCCACGGAAAGGGCGTCGGCTCGCCACTTTTCGTCCTCGCCGGTCAAGATCAACTCCCTGGTTTTCCGTAAAACCTCTTCGTCTTTGTTTTTGGTGAGCAAAATCAGCAGCGGGGCCAGTTCTCTTAATTCCCCGGAAATGATGGCTTCCGTATAGTCCCAGAGTTTAATCGCCTGGTAGGTAAAAACGTTTTCTCTTTTCCCCTGGTAGTCTACCACGTATTCCTGCGGTAAATTCCGGTAGTCCCTGCGCTCCAGATAAATTATCTTGGAAATTACCGGCTTGTTGTTGCTGGCCGTTAAGAGCGCGTTGTAAATATGCATTCTTTGGGGGACGTCCGTTTCGTGCCGCAATTGGAAGTCCAGGTGCAGCAGGTATTCCTGTTGCCCGCCCGGCAAGCTGTAAACAAAATCAAGCCGTTTTTCCGGCAGGTTGATCTCCGGATTTTCGATGGTTTCGTAAACCAGGTTTTCTACCGAACCCAGGGCTATTTGCAAAAAAGCGTTCGGGTAGCGTTTGGCCAGTGCTTTTAAGCTACGGTCAAGAACGTTTCTTGCCTGCACGGGAATAGTTCCTTTCGCTTTTTTTGGATTTGGTATAGATGGCATCCCGGATTGTGTTTCTTAAAGATAGTTTAACACCCGCCGGGAGCGGGTGGCAAGAGATTTTTCAGGGCTTTTCCCTTTTGGCAGCTTTGCGACCGGCGCCCTGCCCTGGAGAAAAAGGGCGACCCGATGCATCCGGACAGCCGGCAGGCTTTTGCTGACGCCGGGCAAATCTCCGCCTGGGCGAGAAGGTCAAAAATTAATAAAAGCCCTATTTAAAAATTGTTGACACGCGGTAGTTGCGAATCTATACTTAAAGATGATAAGTTGTTCGGAATGCTAAGTTTTTGATCAGGCGGGAAGATTGAAATGCGAGGCGACAATCATTCTAAGCTTTTGGAAAGAGTGGAAGAGGTGGCTTTGCAGCTGCTCCGCCGGCTGCACGGGAAAAAGGAGGGAGGCGTGGCGCGCGTGGTCACCGACAGCCAGTTTTTCCTCCTGAAAAGGATTCACAAGCGCGGCCGGATGACGGTGTCGGCGGCAGCAGAGGAGATCGGCGTTTCTTTGAGCGCCATTACCGCTCTGGTCGACAGGCTGGTGAAGGCTGGTTTGGCTGTCCGCTACCGGGATAAAAATGACCGGCGCCTGGTGTGGCTGGAAGTAACGCCGCAGGGAAGGGAGGTTCTCAAAACCTGCCTGGTCGAGCGGAAGCAGATCGTGGAAAAATATGTGGGGCGGCTGGCTGACGAAGAACTGGAGCAACTCGTGAAGATCGGCGAGAGATTGCTCGCGATGTTTAAAGAAGATGAGGAAGCAAACCAAAAAACGCCTGCTGCAGAGGGGAGAACTTTATAGAAGGAGACATCGTTTTGCCGCCGAAATGGCGCCGGTTTAAAAAGGCCGGCGCCAATCGTGTTTTTGGGCGCCGGGGTTAAAAGAGCAGGCTCAAGGCAAACCGGCAAAGCAGCTTCAAAAGCAGGCTGGACAGGTGGGGAAATTTTTAATAAACTAAAGGGAACAAAAAGCCGACAATTCGCGTCATTATTCAATAAGGGAGAGTTTTATGCAGGTGCAGTTCACACTTTTCGGCGCCCGGATCGATGCCCTGACCATGAGCGAAGTAGAGGAACGGATTGCGGATTTTATCCGGGCCGGCTCCCCTCGCCAGGTTGTTACCTTAAATCCCGAGATTTTATACCGGGCGCAGCAGGAGCCGGCTCTTTTGGATTTGATTAACGGCGCCGCGCTGGTCACGGCTGATGGGGTAGGAATCGTCTGGGCCGCGCGCCTCGCCGGCAAACACATGCCGGAGCGGGTAACGGGGATTGATTTGATGCTGCGGCTGACCGCCCGGGCGGCCCGGGAAGGGTGGCGGATTTTTTTGCTGGGCGGGGCGCCGGGGGTGGCCGAAGAAGCCGCCGCCCGCTTAAAGAAGCAGCACCCGCCGCTGATCATTGCCGGAACGTACCACGGATATTTTCAGGAAGATGACGGCGGGCATCAAAATGGGGACGTTGAAGGCAAGAAAGTCACGAGTAGCGACATAAGAAACCAGGTTGCAGACTGGGAAAGGGATTGGGCAGGTCCGTTCTCCCGGAGGGCAGGCGATGAGCGGGAAAACCTGCTTTTCGGAGGAAGGGAAAAAGGAAATCTGCGGGAAACGGAAGTGCTCGAAATTATCCGGCAGGCGGGTCCGCACCTTTTGTTTGTCGGGATGGGGGCCCCAAAACAGGAAAGATTTATCGCTCGCAATTTAAAAGAACTCAACGTACCCGTGGCGGTGGGGGTAGGGGGGAGCTTTGACGTCCTGGCCGGGCGGGTCAAGCGGGCGCCCCTGTGGATGCAGCGGCTCCACCTGGAATGGTTGGGCCGCCTTTTGCGCGAGCCGCGGCGCTGGCGCCGGATGCTGGTCCTGCCCCGGTTTGCCTGGCGGGCATTGTTGGAAGGGGTTAGGGAACGGGGAAAACCCCCCTATTCCTGATTCCTGCTTTTTTGCAGGGAAAAGGTTGTGGATTGTCGAAAATAATTAAGGAACTTTTTTAAAGAAAGCTTTTGGGAGGTTGGAAGTGATGACCGGGCGGAAAGCAGTGGCGGCCGTTTTGCTGGTTTTGGCAGTGGCTGCGGCGGGTTACGCGACTCTGGCCGCGGCGGCGGGTCAGGGCGAGCCGGGTTCCCGCCTGGACCCCCTGGTGACGAAAAGTTTTGTGGAGAAATACGTGCAAGAAGTGCTGGGCACAGCCGGTTCCTCTGAGTTACAATGGCAGGTTAAAAATTTGGCGGCCGGCCAGCAGTTTATCGGCGGGGCAGGGACGGAGTTTATTGTGCGGACGGGTAGCGCAGCGGTTGTCGATCCCACGGGCAGCGGAATTCCCGACGTAACAGCGGGGACCAATGTGGTCAACGGCCGCGCGGCCGCCCAGAACCACCTCTTTATTATTCCGCGTTCGGACGGCCGGGGAATCCGCGCGCAATCCCCGGTGATTATCATGTATCGCGGCGGCGAAGTCAAGTAACCAGAAAAGAGGTGTCTTTATTTGGAGCGGAAAAGAAGGTTGAAACGCAAACTCCCCTTTATTCTCTTTATTGCCGGCTGCCTGTTGCTTTTTGCCGGGGCCTTGCTGGTAGCCGGGGAGCTCTGGCTGAAGTTGTCCGGCCGGCTGGCGGGGCTGGAAGGGAACGTAGGGGAAGCCGGGGAGCCTTTAAATGCAATGACGGTGCTTTTGCTGGGTGTAGACGCACGCCCCGGGGAAAAGGTGGCCAGAACCGATACCATTATTGTGGCCCACGTCGAACCGGACGCCAACCGCCTGAGTTTGCTGTCCATCCCGCGGGATACCAGAGTTAATATTCCCCGCCACGGAATGGATAAGATAAATGCGGCCAACGTGTACGGCGGGCCGGAACTGGTCAGCCGGGTGGTTTCCGATCTCATCGGGATGCCGGTGCAATATTACGCCCTGACCAACTGGGAAGGCTTTAAAGATATTGTGGATACCCTGGGCGGGGTCACCATTGAGGTCGAAAAGCCGATGCAATATTACGACCCCACGGACGGCCCCGAATACGCCATTGATTTAAAACCCGGCGTACAGCGGCTGGACGGACGCAAAGCGCTGCAGTACGTCCGTTACCGGAACGACGCCCTGGGCGACATTTCCCGCACCGAGCGTCAGTTAAAGTTTTTAAAAGCCCTGGCCCAGGAAATGATGCGGGCGGGAACGCTCTTGAAGCTGCCCAAACTGGTG
>DAISHP010000209.1:0-4289 GCA_036822475.1 Bacillota bacterium | reverse complement strand
TAAAGTACTGGTTCCACCGCTTCGATGTGCTGGTCGTCCTGGCGCTGGCGGCAGTGGCGGCCGTTTACATCCATCGAAAAAGAAAGCAAGGCCGGTAGAGATCGGGTAGAAAGGCACAACCAGCAATATCCGCAATGAACAGATCCTTCCTTTCATAAAACCCCGGCCGGAGGCGGACAATAAGGTTGAAAGGAAGGTTTTTCGATGCGGAAAAGATTGCTGGGTGCGGGACTGTTCTTCATCGTCACGCTCTGCTTTTTATTGCCGGGCAATGCCCTGGCCGTGCCCCCGGAAGTCACCGCGGACGCCGCCGTTTTAATGGACGCCGCCACCGGCCGGGTTTTTTATGCGAAAAACCCCCACCAGCGGCGCCCCCCCGCCAGCCTGACCAAGATCATGACCGCCCTTTTGGCCCTGGAATATGGGAACCTGGACGACGTGGTTACCGTCAGCCCGCGGGCCGCTTCCATTTTCGAAGGCTCCATCATCGACCTGCACGCGGGCGATAAAATTACCCTGCGCAATTTGCTGAAGGCGGCTCTGATCATGTCGGCCAACGACAGCACGGTGGCCATCGCCGAACACGTGGGGGGGTCGGAAGAAAAGTTTCTGCAAATGATGAACGCGAAGGCCGCCCTTTTGGGGGCTTTGCATACGCGCTACGCCAATACCAACGGATACACCCACCCCAACCATTATTCCACGGCTTACGACCTGGCCTTGATCACCAGATACGCCTTAAACAACCCCCAGTTCAGGCAATTTATCGGCACCCGGGACGACGTGGTGGAATGGTGGGGGCAGCCCAGAAAAGAAGTCATTCACAATACTAACCGTTTGCTGCACGGAGGGTACCCGGGAGTTGATGGGGTGAAGACGGGTTCCACCGCCAGCGCCGGGAATTGCCTGATTGCCTCGGCCGGGCGGGGCAGCCGGCGGCTGATCACGGTGGTGTTGCACAGCCAGAACCGCTACGCGGACACCATTAGACTGCTCGACTACGGCTTCGGACAAATCGAGCAGGTTTTCCTGTGCAAAAACGGGGAAGCCATACGGAACTGCCCCGTCCGGGAGGGAGTGCTTCCTGAAGTAACGGCTGCCGCCAAAGAAGATATCCCGGTGGACGTTCTTCGCGAGGAGTTCCCCCGGCTGAAAAGGCAGGTTTCTCTGGTTGATTCTGTGCCGGCCCCGGTGCAGGCCGGGCAAAAGCTGGGTGAGGCAGTTTTTTACCTGGGCGAAAACGAACTGGGCCGGGTCGATCTGGTGGCGGCCCAGACGGTGCCGCGCAAAGGCTGGCTGACCAGGCTGCGGGAAAAAATTTTTTAAGCAGCCCGGCCCGCCACCGATTATTTTGAGCAGTTTTTTTATACCCCTTGACATTTCGCCTGTTTTTGGAGATAATAAAGTTGTTGCGGGCGGGTAGTTCAGTGGGAGAACGCTTGCTTGACACGCAAGAGGTCGCTGGTTCAATTCCAGTCCCGCCCACCAGGAAGATCAGAGGGTGAAAAGCTCCTTGCGGTAGTTGCCCCGCAAACCTCCGTTCCTGGTTTTCATTCTGCCAGAAAATCTTGCCGCCAATGAGGGCTATGATAGGGGTAGGATATGTTGAGTCCCGCCGGAATAAAAAAGCGTTCACCTTTAACTGCGGGGATGATCTTTATGAAGTCTAAGCTTCCGGGTGCGGAAGTATTTTTCTTTTTAGTAGCCCCTCTTTGATTTGGTCTGCTCCTCTCTTTGCCGTTGCCCTAAATCCAGAAAATATAATGACGTGGAGACGCTGTTTATGAAGTATTTTTAAAACCTTCCGACAAAACCGTCCAGTTTGTGGTCAATCTGGCTTGAGACATTCGCCACGCCGTTCCGAAAGCAAAATTCCTTTTTCAATCAGTGGTAGATTAATCTTGTAATCAATTGGAGGCGTTCAGGATGGGGATGCCGGTGTTTTATCCGGAAGGAAAGTGAATATCGGGTTAAAATTTTTATATCCGAAGCAGGAATTTAAACGAGGAGGTATAATTTATTGATCAGAGGATCGGCAGATGACGGGTCGAGGAAGAAATACCCGGCTTCAACCAGCAGGGAGGTGCAGGGTTCCCTGGCCCGGCCAGCTGAAAATAAAGAGAGGTGAAAATTCTTATCCTATGGAAGATGAAGTTCAGAAGCGGATTAATGATTTAAGGGAAGTCAAAGCGAAGGCGAGACTGGGAGGCGGGCAGGAAAAAATAGATAAAGTTCACGCCCGGGGCAAATACACCGCCCGCGAGAGGATCGAGAAGTTTCTCGATCCGGGCAGTTTCATCGAGTCCGGTTTGCTTTACGGCCACCTCACCGGCGAGCCGGGGGACGGTTTGCTCAGCGGCTACGGCACTGTGAACGGCCGGGGTGTTTTTGTTTATGCTCAGGACACTACCGTCCGCGGAGGTTCAATTGGCGGGATTCATGGCTACAGAATGTACAAGACCATTGAAAGGGCTCTCGATATGCGGGTTCCGTTTGTCGGTTTTCACGATTCGCCCGGCGCGCGCGTGCCGAAGCGCGAAGAACTGGAAAAAGGAGCAACGGCGTTAGGAACGTCTTTTTCGGAAAAAAACGGTGGCTCGGTTTTTTATCCCAACACCCAGGCTTCCGGGTTTATCCCGCAGATTTCGGCCATCTTAGGCAGTTGTGCAGGTATATCTGTTTATTCTCCCGCCTTGACCGATTTTATTTTCATGGTCGATAAACAAAGCCACATGTTTATTACCGGCCCCCTTCTGGTGCAGTCGGTAATGGGCGAAGTGGTCACTCCGGAGGAATTGGGGGGCGCCTTTATTCACTGCACCAAATCAGGGGTAGCCCATTTCCGGGTTTCTACGGAAGATGAGTGTTTTGCGCAAATCCGGGAGCTTTTAAGTTTTTTGCCCGCCAACTGTACGGAAGAGCCGCCGCGCGTGGTGACAGGGGATGATCCGGAGCGGCTGGATGAAAGCCTGGCCGACGTTATTCCGGCAGATCCCCGGATCGGTTACGACATGCACGAAGTAATCAGGCGGATTGTTGATAACGGCCATTTTCTGGAGGTCAGCGCGGAATTTGCTCCGGAAATGATCGTCGGCTTCGGACGATTGGACGGGTATACCGTCGGCTTCGTTGCTAATAATCCTTCCTACCTGGCCGGGAGCCTGACGGTGGACAGTTCTGATAAACAGGCCAGATTCATCCGGTTTTGTGATTGTTTTAATATCCCCGTTGTTTTACTGGTTGATACGCCGGCTTATATGCCGGGTACGTGGCAGGAGCACGCCGGGATTATCCGCCACGGAGCGAAAGTGCTTTACGCCCTCTGCGAAGCCACCGTGCCCAGGATTTCTGTCCTGGTCAGGAAGGCGTACGGCGGGGGAAATCTAGGCATGGGACTCATTCCGGGAATGGGTACCGATCTGGTTTACTGCTGGCCGAATGTGGAAGTAGGAGTTGTGGGGGTGGAGCAGTCGGTCGCCCTGTTTTACGGCGATCTGATTGCTCAGGCGGAAAATCCAGAAGAATTCAGGAAAAATTTAATCAATCAGTATAAAGAAAGATACGCCAACCCCATTTATAACGCCAGTTACGACTGGCATCTGGAAGACATTATCGAACCCCGGGAAACGAGGCGGACGTTAATCAAGGGGTTGAAGCTCCTGCGCACCAAAAAAAGGATCAATCCTTATCCGAAAAAGCATGGAAATATTCCTCTGTAGCGTTAAGGAGGTTTTGCTTAAATGGCTTTTGAGACAATTCTTTTGGAGAAGAGCGGGCATGTTGCCAAACTGGTTTTAAACCGGCCGGAGAAAAGAAATGCTCTCAACCGGAAGATGATGGAGGAACTGGTGAGTGCTGTTGAGGAAGTAGCCAGGGACGACGATTTGCGCGTTCTGGTGCTGACGGGAAGCGGGAAGGCATTTTGCGCGGGGGCTGACATCGATTTAATGGGGGACCTCCAATTCAGCGGCAGCCTGAAGGCAGCGAGCGTCGAAGAGTTACGCCGGTCCTTTATTTTCCGGAACGCGAAAAGGTTGATCCTGGGATTACAAACAATGGAAAAGCCTACGCTGGCCATGATTAACGGCGCCTGTGTAGGAGCCGGGTTTGACCTGGCGCTGGCCTGCGATTTGCGCACGGGTTGTGAATACAGTCGCTTCATGTGCGGGTTTGTAAAAATTGGGCTCTTCCCCGGGTTTGGCGCAACCTGGCTGTATCCCCGCGCCATGGGGCTGGGTAAAGCGCTGGAAATGTTGTTTACGGGGGACGAGATGGGCGCCGCGGAAGCG
>DAISHP010000208.1:0-4293 GCA_036822475.1 Bacillota bacterium | reverse complement strand
CTCCAACCCGGCCAGGCAGGCTGCAAAAATAGAGTGGGGATCGATGGATCTGCCGGGAAAGGGAACGACGGCGGCCACGATGTCGCTTTCCCCAGGCGCCCCGGAGGAAGCGGGGATGCCGTAAACACAAACGTCGCTGACATCGGGGTGCTGGGCAATGATTTTTTCGATGGCATCCGGCTGGATGAATTCGCCCTGTCTACGCAGACCGCCGCCTGCCCGGAAGTCGAAATAAAACCAGCCTTCGCTGTCCCGGTGGCACATATCCCCAGTCCTGAGCCAGCCGCCCCGGGTTTTTTCCTCCGAGGCCTTTTGGTTACCGTAATACTTCACCTGGGTGGTTCCCCGCACCATCCGGCAAATCAGCTCGCCGATCTCGCCCGGCTCGCACTCCGTGTCGTCTTCCCGCACCACCTTCATTTCCATCACGCCTTCCAGAGGTTTACCAAAGGAACCGACCGGGCCTACCCCCGGCGGGTTGTGGGCAAAACCTCCTTCCACGGCCCCGTACCATTCGTGGATCTTCACCTGGAACCGGTTTTCGAAATCCCTCCAAACGGCCGGCGGGGTTCCGGCACTGAGCACGAGCCGGACGGGGTTGTCGCCGTCGTTTTCTTTCGCCGGCTCGCTGTAGATGCCCATCATCATCCCACCCAGGAGGGAAAAGGTGGTGCAGCCGTATTTGCGGCAGATGTCCCAGATCCGGCTTTTGGTAAATTTATGACTGAAAACCGCTGGCAGCCCCAGGTAGAGGGCCGGAATCAGGGTGACCGCCTGGGCGTTTCCGTGAGTCAGAGACAGCCCTGTATACAGCACGTCGCTTTCCTGGTACTGCCAGACCTTTTGAGCAAAAAGCACGTACATGCCGAGCCTGTCCTCCGTCACCACTACCCCCTTCGGCTTGCCCGTAGTACCAGAGGTGTAAATGATCTCCAGCGGCGCGCTGAGGTCGTTTTTCCGGTGGCCCGGCGGTCCTCCTTCCGGCCCCGCCAGAATCTCGTTCAGGCAAGGATACCGGTCGTTTACGGACAGCCCGAACAAATCCTTATAAACGACCCCCAGGATTTTAAAATCTTGTTGCAGGGGGCCGATGGCCTCAAGTTCGCCAACCAGTTCAGCCGTTACAAAAATCCCCCTGGCATGGGAGTTCTCCAGCTGGTATCTCAGCTTGTCGCCCTTGGAGCGGGGGTCGATGGGAACCACGACCGCCCCGGTGGCAGAAGCTGCCCAGAGGGCATAGATGAATTCGGGGTGGTTGCGCATCAGCACCGCAAATGTGTCGCCCGGCCCGATTCCGCTGTCTTTAAGCACCCGGGCCACTTTGCAGCCGTTTACAAAGATGTCTTTATACGTCAGCACTTCCTCCGGATACTCACCGTATTCAAAGATTAAAATTTTTTTATCGGGCCTTTTTTCGGCGGCTGCCTCAATATGGCGGCTCAGGGGAAGCAGGTCGACGGAACTCATCATGTTCGCCTCCTTACAGTTACCTGGGCAGGTTGTATTTTTCGCATACGGTCGGGTACAGGTCGTGCAGGTGCTTGAGCAAAGGCAATAGCTTCATGACCTTGGACGTGGAACCCTTTGAAACAATTAATTTCTTGGCCAGGGCAGCGGGCAGTGTAAGTTCCTTCAACCAGAATTTATGGGCAGTGTCGCCAGAAAGGGTCATTTCAACATCGGCCCTTAAATCCCGGGTGCCTGTGAACACGCCATCCGGAGTAACCCAGAGCGTACCCGCAGGATCATATAAATTGTACTTAACGGTCAGTCCCGACTCCTTAAACTTTTTCCCGTTTTCGGGGTGATCGAGCAACTGCCTCCATAGCCCGCCTAAGACTTCATACATCTGCTCGGTATCCTTAAAAACTGCCATTGTCAAAACCTCCTTAATTGCTTATTTAATTACTTTCCGGCCTCGAAAATATGGATGACCATGGCCGCTTCTTCGTACCCGATGTTCCCGCCGCCATTTTCCGTAAGACCGATCCGGGCCCCTTCCACCTGGCGGCATCCAGCCTCGCCCCTCAGTTGAGTAACGATTTCATAAATTTGTGCCAGGCCCGACGCTCCCACAGGATGTCCCCGGGATTCCAGTCCCCCGGAGGTGTTTACCGGAATCTTGCCGCCCAGCTTAGTGGCGCCGGTTTCCGAGAAAATCCCCCCTTCCCCCGGCGGGCAGAATCCCAGGACTTCCAGCTGGTGCAGCTCGCCAAAGGCGGTGGCGTCGTGCAGTTCGGCCACATCAATATCCTCCGGGCCCAGCCCGGCTATTTGATAGGCCTGCCTGGACAGGCGTTCCCCGATATCAACACCGTCAACCGGGCGGTCTTGGCCGGAACCCAGCACCGAGGCCAGGATTTTGACCGGGCGGGCGCCGGTCAGTTTTTTCAGGAAATCCCCTGAACAAAGGACGGCGGCGGCAGCGCCATCGCCTACGGGCGAACACATGGCCCTGGTGAGGGGGTAGGAAACCAACGGGTCCGCCAGGACTTCCTCGACAGTCATTTCTTTTTGAATTTGGGCCAGAGGGTTGAGGCTGCCGTGGAAGTGATTCTTGGCGGAAATCACCGCCATTTGCTTCTGGGTGCTGCCGTACCTGGCCATGTGCCAGCGGGCTGCTGCGGCATAAACATCCATGAAAATGCTCCGGCCACGGCCGGGTTCGTCCAGGCTTGCTTGATAGCCGGACAACTTGCTGAGCTCCCGCAAAAGGTTGATCTGTTCGGCGGTTTTCTCCACATCGATGCACGAGGCATATGATTTTAAAGAAAGCTCCTTGTTTTCATTGGAGATCTTTTCGACCCCCAGGGCCAGGGACACATCGTAGGCTCCGGCCGCAATACCCAGGTATGCCAGGTGAAAGGCAGTTGAGGCCCCGGCACAGGCGTTTTCCGTGTTGACGATGGGGATTCCCTGGATACCCATGGATCTTAAGGCCACCTGACCCCGGATGGAGTGCTGGTTTTCGAACATCCCCCAAAAAGAATTGGACACGTAGGCGGACTGCAGTTGATCCTTATCCAGGCCGCAATCCTTGAGGGCCAGGCTTACCGCTTCTGCCGCCATTCCTTTTATGGTCGCCGCGGGGTATTTACCGAAACGGATCATGCCTACCCCGATCACATAGACGTCGCGCATCATTTCCCCCCTCCCGGATTCACTTTTTTATATTTCTCAGCAATTTGAGGGCCATATTTGTCGATGACACCGGCCATTTCCATGATAACCTCGTAAAAGCGTTCCTCCGATTCCGGTTCAGTACCCCAGCCGATAAACCGGTTTTCCTCCCACCACCTGTCGGCGGCTTTGAAGGCTGGCTTTCCGCTGCCGGCAAAAGCCAGGAAATGAACGGGGATGGTCCTGAACATGGTGTTGATGTGGTCTTCGTAAGAAAATTTTTTGTTCATGATCTCCCTGCTGTACCAGACCAGCTCTTTACAGGGGCCCACCGATATCCCGATAATGGAACTGGTGCCCGGTAAATAGCCGAGGGCTGCCGCCGCGCTCCCGGTGGAACCCTGTACTCTGTTGTCGACATTGTGATGCCAGGCCGTCGCCGCCGCCCAGTCGCAGGCGATACTCAGGTCAAGTATTTTCCAGTTGCACGACGGGCCTCCGCCCACCAGCCCCTGCCCTCTGTTTTCCCTGGCAAAGGCGTTGAAGTCCTTACATGTCGGGAAACCGCAGGCACCGCAGTTCCAGGCCATTTCCGATACGGTGGCATCGGCCCCAATCAGGACCAGGACCGGCGGGTGGCCGGCGTCGTAAGATTCCTTGAGCGTTTTGTAATCCCAGGCCACAAACTGGGAAACCTTTGCCATGGCCCCCAGGAGTTCGATGATGGGAACCAGGTCTTCCCCGGTGATAATTTCGGTCTGCAGCTTGACTCTGCCGGTGGTCAGGGGGGCCTTGCAGGCAGCCTGCACCATGCTTTTGGCCACGTTCAGGAGATGCTCCTGGGCGGCCAGTCCGCCGTCATACCTTGCCATCGCTACTTCTCCTCCTTTGGCTTCGGGATCCATTTCCGGTAGTCAAAGGTCGTAACCGTGCGGGGAGTAATATACTGCTTCCGCGCGTTTTCCAGCACTTTGGCCATGTTGATGAGATGATAGTCGGGGTTAATATCGACGTATGGATTCTTGGCCAGGGTGGCCACCAGTATTCCGACAACCATTCCAGAGTTCCTGCAGTAACCCAGCTTCAGGCCGGCCAGCCCGATACTGGTAAAGGGCCTGGCGTCTACGAAAAGCCTGGCCGCCATCCACAGGGCCGAGCCAACGGCAAAGCCCA
>DAISHP010000207.1:0-4308 GCA_036822475.1 Bacillota bacterium | reverse complement strand
ATAAGTAAGATGCCCGTTCATAAAAATTTTAATGGATCAACGCGCTCTACTTCCGCCATCAGGTCAAAGTGGGTGTCGGCAGTGATAATTTTTCGCACTCCGTTACTGATCATAACGGACGCATGCACAAGATCCCTGGGGTGAACCCCCTTGCCGCCGTATTTTTCAGCCAGAGCCATCAGGATTTGCAATTCCTCCCTGCCGATTGCCAAAATTTCCACGCCGATTGCCGCCAGGTCCCGGCTTACTGCTACCGCCGTTTCCCATCTATTTTCCATCCCATAACGGTAAATAATTTCCTGGAACACTTCGGTATCCACCACTGGAATTCCCCACTGCTTGCGAAACGAAGCGTCCGCAATGCTTAACAGGAGGTGGGAGCAGACTGCTTTGTAAGGGTGCTCTCTGCCCCGGGCATACATGATGACATTGGTATCGATAAAGTAAGTTTCTCCTTTCATCCGCGCTGCCCTTTCTCCAGGACGTGCTCCAGTTCGTCCCACTCCATAACCGGTTCCTCGGCGGCAACCAGCCGGCGCGCCGCGGCAAGCCGGGCGCTTTTTTCCGCCTGGCCCTCCTCCGCCAACACCCTGTCCACCGCCTGTCGAACCAGTTCTGCCACGGGAATTCCCCTGCGCCTCGCCTCTTCTTTCATTCTTTTTAACTGGTCAGGACGAAATAAGATCATGACCTTTTTACTCAAACTCACCACAGACACCTCATTCGTATTCTATATATATACTTATATATAGTATGTCGTGTTCCGGGCGTCAAGTCAAGCAGCGACGCGATTAATTCAGCAAAAAATCCCTGCCGCGGAATACTGCCATACTGCCTGGGCAGGGATTTTTTTCTGCATAACTTCGGGGACACCTTACTTAATTCCTGGCAGGCGGCTGATAAAAAATTAAGTAAGTTGTCCCTTAAATTCATATTCCACGCTTTACTTCTGACGACTGACGTCCGACGACTGACGACTGATTAGATTACCTCCTTCAGCCGCCGGGCCTGGTCGGTGGTCAGCAGGGCCTCGATGAGATCGTCGAGGTCACCCATTAAAATTTCCCCCAGGCGGTGGGTGGTGTAGCCGATGCGGTGGTCGGTCACCCTGTTTTGGGGGAAATTATACGTTCTGATCCGTTCGCTGCGGTCTCCGGTGCCCACTTGCGACCTGCGCAGACTATCCACCTTTTGCCGCTGCTCCTCCTCCATCCGGTCCTTGAGCCGGGCCCGCAGCACCCGCATGGCCTTATCTTTGTTCTTGTGCTGGCTTTTTTCGTCCTGGCAGGTGACCACAATCCCTGTCGGCAGGTGGGTGATCCGGACCGCCGACTGAGTGGTGTTCACCGATTGACCGCCGGGGCCGGTGGAGCAGAAAACGTCGATCCGCAGCTCTTCTGGTTTGATCTCCACCTCCACCTCGTCGGCTTCGGGCAGCACGGCAACGGTAGCCGCCGAAGTATGGATGCGCCCTCCCGATTCCGTGGTGGGGATGCGTTGCACGCGGTGCACGCCGCTTTCAAATTTCAACCGGCTGTAGGCGCCCTTCCCCTCCACCACAAACACGATCTCTTTAAACCCGCCCAAATCGGTGGGGTTGGAATCCACGATCTCGCACTTCCAGCCTTTTTGTTCGGCGTATTTCAGGTACATCCGGAAAAGATCGGCGGCAAAGAGCGCCGCCTCTTCCCCTCCGGTCCCCGCCCGGATTTCCACGAAAACATTTTTCTCGTCGTTGGGATCGCGGGGCAAAAGCAGAATCTTCAATTTTATTTCCAGCTCTTCCAGCCTGGCTTTTAAAGCCTTCAGCTCGGCCTCCACCAGTTCCCGGAAGTCCGGCTCCAGTTTTTCGGCCAGCAACTCCTTTGCTTCGCGGGCTTCCCGCTCGACTTTTTGATATTCCCGAAAAACGCCCACGATTTCTTCCAGCTCGGCGTGGGCCTTGACGTATTGCTGCCAGCGCGCCCGGTCGGCGATTACCTCCGGGTCGCCGATTAATTTCGTTAATTCTTCATACCGGTCTTCTAAACTTTTCAGCTTAACGAACATGTTCGCTCACCTTCTTTCTGCAATACCGCTGTCAGGGCCCGGATGGCCACTTCCACCTGGTCGTCGCCGGGCTCCCTGGTCGTCAACCCCTGCAGCCAGCGTCCGGGAATGATGAAAAGACGGCTGAAAATAAACTCCGGGTATTTTGCCGACAGTTTAAGCATTTCGTAAGACAGCCCGGCCAAAACGGGCAAAATCAAAATCCGCGCGGCAATCCGCCACCACAGGGCCCCCGCCGGCAAGAGCGAAAACAGGAAAATACTGAAAACCAGGACAATCAAGATGAAACTGGTCCCGCACCGGGGGTGGAAGGTGGAATACTGCTGGACGTTTTCCACGGTGAGGGCTTCCCTTGCTTCGTAGGCGTTGATTACCTTGTGCTCGGCGCCGTGATACGCAAAAACCCTTTTGATGTCGGGCAGCCGGCCGATGGCCAGAACGTAACCAAGAAAAACGGTCAGGCGCAAAATTCCTTCCAGGACGTTTTGCGCCAGGCTGCCCCTGACGCCGGCAGCCGCGTAATGCGTAATTCCCGTCGGAATGACTACGAAAAGAACCACGGCCAGAGCGAAGGCCGCCAAAAGAGTCAAACCCATTTCCCAGCCTTTGATTTCCTCTTCTTCGCCCGCCGCCTGCTCGGCGGAATAAGTTAAGGCCTTCAGGCCGATGACGAGGGATTCCCCGAGCACCACCACCCCGCGCAAAAAAGGCCACTTCAAAAAAGGAGCCCTGTCCAGGACGGAATTTACCGGGTTTAAATCCAGGGCAATCGTCTGGTCGGAACGGCGCACGGCCACCGCCCAGGACTGCGGCCCCCTCATCATCACGCCCTCGATCACGGCCTGCCCGCCGTAGTTCACATTACTCACCGGATCTTGCCTCCGCAGTTAGAGATTGAATCCGAAACAACTTACCGATCTAAAGGTTAATTTATTCACAGGCACAAAAGCATCAGGCACAGAGACACAAAGTCAGTCGCCAGGCAGCAGCCGTCAGGGTTTAAGGAGGGAATTCGCAAAAATTCTTTCTTTCCCATCGGCTGACGTCTGAAGAACAAATTCACGGTTTTTTTGTTCCGCTAAGCCCGGGCTCACTTGCTCCCGCTCCCCGGCCCTTTCATCCCTCTGTGCCTTTGTGCCTTTGTGCCTTTCTCCCTTTAAACAAACAGCAGAGCTCCCGCCCTGCTATTTACCTACTTTAAGCCGTATTTTTTGCGGAAGCGATCTGCCCGTCCGCGCGTTTCTACCGTTCGTTGCGAACCGGTGTAAAAGGGGTGGCATTTCGAACAGATTTCCACCCGCAGCTCCTTTTTGGTCGAGCCGGTCTCAAAAGTTTCCCCGCAGACGCAAACCACTCTTGCCTTTTGATAGGGAGGATGGATACCCTTTTTCAAAAAGAATCACCTCTTTCCTTCAAGCCTTTAAAATTATAGCATAAGCGGGTAATCCACGCAAGAAATTTCTTGCCCCGCCCTACCCGGAGCCGCCGGCAACGGTCACGCGGTTGCGGCCGGCGGCCTTGGCCCGGTACATCGCCTGATCCGCCTGTTCCAGCAGTTCGTCGACACTGCCGGCGTGCTCGGGAAAACCGGCCACCCCCAGACTGACGGTCACCTTTCCTCCGGGCTGTGTTTCCTCGCCCAAAAAGGGATGTTCTTCGATCGCCCGGCGCAATTTTTCCGCCGCCGCCGCGGCTCCTTGCAAATCTGTCTGGGGCAGAATAACCACGAACTCTTCCCCGCCGTACCGCGCAACCTTATCAAAAGCACGCACATTCATGGTCAAAAGGCGGGCCACCTGCCGCAAAACCTCGTCCCCGGCCGGGTGGCCGTGGGTATCGTTGTATTTTTTAAAATGATCCACGTCCAGCAAAATCAGCGCCAGGGGCGTCCCGTAGCGCTTCGCCCGCTTCATTTCCAGGCTGAGATCGCTCATCAGCTGCCGCCGGTTGCTCAAACCGGTGAGCGGATCTTTCGTGGCCTGTTCGGCCAGATTTTCAACCAGCTGCTTTTGCCGGAGCAGAAATCTGATTCTAATCAACAGCTCCTGCTGCGTCACGGGTTTGGTTAAAAAATCGTGGGCGCCGCATTCCAGGCCTTTAATTTTTTCCTCCGGGCTCCGGCTGGAGGTAATAAAAACAACCGGCACGGAAGCGGTTTGGGGAAAAGCCTTCAGACGACGGCACACTTCCAGGCCGTCCACTTTGGGGAGCACCAGATCCAGCAAGATCAGGTCGGGCCGGACGTTCCGGACGAGCGTA
>DAISHP010000206.1:0-4352 GCA_036822475.1 Bacillota bacterium | reverse complement strand
CAGCAGGGCAAATACCGACGGTGTGTATCCCCTGGTGGAAGGCGGCTCGCCGATGGCCAGACCCACCTCGCGCTGCGCCATGGCAAAGCGGGTGACCGAATCCATCAGGAACAGCACGTCCTTCCCCTGGTCCCGGAAAAATTCCGCAATGGCGCTGGCCACGAAAGCCGCTTTCAGTCTCACCAGCGCCGGCTGGTCGGAGGTGGCGGCCACCACTACCGAGCGGGCGAGGCCCTGCTCACCCAGGTCGCCCTCGATAAAATCGCGCACCTCCCGGCCCCGCTCGCCTACCAGGGCAATGACGTTCACGTCCGCTTCCCCGAAGCGGGCCACCATCCCTAAAAGGGTGCTTTTGCCCACGCCGCTCCCGGAAAAGATACCGATGCGCTGGCCCCGGCCGCAGGTGAGAAAAGCGTCGATGGCGCGCACCCCCGTGGCCAGCACTTCTTTGATCCGGCGCCTTTCCAGCGGGTTCGGGGGTTTGTTGTCCACGGGAAACTCAACGCCGTTTTTGAGCCCTTCCCGCCCGTCCAGGGGTTGCCCCAAACCGTCCAAAACCCTGCCCAGTAAAGCGTTGCTTACCCGGACAGCGAGGCTTTTGCCGCGCGGCACGACGCGGCAGCCGGGGAAAACCCCTCTTAATTCCCCCAGGGGCATCAGGAGCGTAGAGTTCTCCTGAAAACCCACCGCCTCCGCCACCACGTTCGCTTCGCCGGGGACGAGGATGTCGCAGACCTCCCCCAGGCGGGCGGCGATCCCTTTTACCTCTACGGTCAGGCCGATAACCCTGACCACCTGGCCGGTAGGACGCAAGATCCTGGCCTGTTTCACTTTCTGACGCCAGCTTTCCAGATTTACTTCGGGTAAACCCATTTTTTCGCCCTCTATCCTGCTCTTTTATCCCCGCGCCCCTGGACCTTTCTCCCTCGAAAATAGAGGCAACAGGCACAAAGGAAAATATGCCTGCCTTAGGCCTCATTTTCATTATTAATGGCGAGAACGAATGTTCTCATGGGCAACTCCCTCTGCCTCTTTCCCTTCCTGCCTTTGTCCCTTTGTGCCTCTGTGCCTTTGTCCCTCCGTCCCTTTGCCCCTTTGTGCCTTTGTGCCTTCGTGCCTCTCCCTCACGCCTGCAGCGCCTCCCGGACAGCCCGCCACCGCTCCTTTAAAGTAGCCTCGATGGTCCGGTCCTCCGTCTCCACCCGGCAGCCCCCCCGTTCCACCCCGGCATCGCCAATAATGTGCAGGGCGGCCTGCGGGGAAAGCGCCGCCAGCAATTCCCCCCGGTTTTGCTCAACGAGGTCGACTTCCGCGGGGTTTACGTAAAGGACCACTTGCTCCCTGTTCCGGGCCAGCTCCAGCGCCTCCCGGACGATCGCCAGGACTACCGCCGGATCTAAGGTAAGCTGGGCGGCCAGAATTTTTTCGGCGATTTCCCGGGCCAGGGAGACAATCTCGTTTTCCAGGTTTTCAACCGTTTTTCTCCAGATTTCCCTGGTCTGCCGCAGGACCTCGCCGGCTTCCCGGCGGATGGCCTGACCCTCCGCCTCCGCCTGGGCCAGTCCTTCCTGGCGCCCTTTTTCGTACCCCTTGCGGAACCCGTCGGCTTCGGCCTGCCTGGCCAGTTCTTCGCCTGCGCGCAAGGCCTGTTCGTGCGCTTCGCGCAGCAGTTTTTCCGCCTCGGCGCGCGCCCGGGCAACGATTTCCTCCGCCCTCGACCGGGCCGGGGCCAGCGCTTCCTCCGCTTCCGCCGCCGCTTCCTCCATTTTCCCGGCGCCGTTGCCGCCCGCGCCTTTTCCCGGCCGCAGGGCAAAATCCCGCCGGAGAGCCAGCGGCAAAACATGATCCCCGCCAATCTCCACCCCACGGATAATCCTAAATAAGAATGGCATCTTCCCCACCCCGGGCAATAATAATTTCCCCGGTCTCGTCCAGCCGGCGGATAATCTGCACAATCTTCTGCTGGGCTTCTTCCACTTCTCTTAAGCGGATGGGGCCCATGTACTGGATTTCGTCGCGCAGCATATCGGCGGCCCGCCTGGACATATTCTTGAAGATCCGTTCGTTGACTTCTTCGTTGGCCCCCCGCATGGCGCGGGCCAGGTCCTTGGTGTCCACTTCCCGCAAAACGCGTTGAATGGCCGTATCGTGAAGTTTCACAATATCCTCGAAAACGAACATTTGCTTTCTAATTTCGTCGGCCAGGTCGGGGTCGGACGCCTCCAACTCTTCCAGAATCGTTTTTTCCGTGCTCCGGTCGACCCGGTTCAGGATGTTGACCAGCGTCTTCAAACCGCCGACGGCCTGGTCCTGCTGAGTCACCATGGACAGCTTCCGCTCCAAAACCCTTTCTACTTCCCGCACCACTTCCGGGGAAATGCGCTCCAGCACGGCCACCCTTCGGGCCACGTCGCTCTGCTTTTCATTGGGCAGCGACGACAAGATCAGCGCCGCCTGCTCCGGAACCAAATAAGTTAAAATTAAAGCGATCGTTTGCGGATGTTCATCCCGGATAAAGCTGAGCAGCTGCCTGGCGTCGGTACGCCGGAGCGAACTGAAAGGGATGTTCTGGATGGTGACCGCTACTTTATTCAGGATCTCTTCTGCTTTTTGGGGGCCCAGGGCCTTTTCCAGCACCTCCCGGGCGTATTTATACCCGCCGTGCAGCAAATACTCCCGGGCCTGGGTCAATTCGATAAATTCTTCAATCACCGCCGCCTGAACTTCCTTCGGAATGTTTTCCATCAAGGAAATTTGCTGGCTGACCTGTTCAATTTCCTCTTCGGGAAGGTGCTTCAACACTTTCGCCGACAAATCGGCCCCTAAAGCAATCATGACAATCGCGGCTTTTTGAAAACCGTTCAGCTTGGCCATTGACTGACTACTCCTTCAGCCAGAGTTTGAGCACTTCGGCCACCTCCGAAGGCTTCTCCCGGGCCATTTGCCGTAAATGTTGCAACATCTCCGGCGGTTGCGGCGCTTTGATGGCAGGCGCTTCCGCTGCCGGCGGAGCGGGAATTTCCGCCCTTGCCAATTCTTCCAGAGCAGCCTCTTTTCTGCGCCGGCGCCGGACCAGCAGCAGTCCCAGGAGCAGCAGTCCCAGGAGGGAGGCCCCGGCGACCGCCAGCACCGGCCACTGCTTCAGTAAGTCCGAAAGCGGCGGCTTCTGGACTTCTTTCATGGCCTGCCTGGTTTCTTCCAACAGGCTCGTATCAAAACGCATGCTGGAAACGTTTACCTGGTCTCGGCCTTCCTGAGCGCCCACGGCCGCGCTCACCATTTGGTTAATCTGCTGAAGCTGAACAGCGTCGTAGTTGCCGTCCAGGACCACCGCCACCGACAAACGCCTTAAAACTCCCGGCGATCCTTCCAGCGTTTCCTGCCGGCTGCCGAGCTGGTAATTAGTCGTCGTCTGCTGCTCGGAATACTGCCCGCCGCCCCCGCCGGCCAGGCCGGGAACCGTACTGCCCGGCAGACCGGTGTCCGTGCCCGGGACCCCAGCCGCCCCGCCGGTACCCGTTCCCTGTTTGTTTATGGTTTGCTGGCTTAGAATCTGGCCGGGCAGAGCAGCGGTGGTGGTCGACTTGCGCTTGTCAAAGTCCAGGTCCGCCGTAACCATGGCCACCGCCTTATTGGGTCCCAAAACCTGGGTCAGCATGCGGGTTACCCGCAACTCCAGATCTTTTTCAAAAGCCCTTTTGATCTCGTACTGGTCCATCGTCAGGCGGTTCAGCCTGGCCCGTTCGTCCTTTAAAGGCAGCTGGTCGGTGAGCACGTTCCCCTGCATATCGATGATGTGTACGTTTTCCGGCTGTAAACCCTGCACGCTGCCCACGGTTAGATCAACAATCCCCTGTACCTGTTCCGGTTTCAGCGCGGCCAGCGGCTTTAACTTCAGGGCAATGGAAGCGGAGGGGGTCACCTGTTGATCTAAAAATAAGCTTTCTTTCGGCATCACCAGGTGCACCCTCGCCTGCTCCACACCTTCCAGCTGAACGATCGTCCGGCGCAGTTCCTCCTGCAAGGCGCGCTGGTAGTTTACCTGCTGCTCAAAATCGGTGACCCCGAATTTTTGCTGGTCAAACAGCTCAAATCCGGGCCCCGCCTCGGATAAAACTCCTTTGCTGGCCAGTTTAATGCGCAGGTCGTAAACCTGTTCCCGGGGTACTTCGATGGTTTTGCCCTGCTCGCTCAACCGGTAGGGGACCTTCATGGCCTGGAGTTCTTCGGCGATTTTTCCCGCCTGCCTGGGCTCCAGACCGGTAAACAGGGGGGCAAAATCCGGTTTCAAAAGAATAAACAACAGACAGGCAACGGTCAGCAACAACCCTCCCGCCACACAAACGGCCAAA
>DAISHP010000205.1:0-4365 GCA_036822475.1 Bacillota bacterium | reverse complement strand
ATCGAAGGCTGACAATAAACGCCAGTAAAGTTTAGCAATGAAAGAAAACTAATGTACCATGCGCATTTTGCAGCGCTGCTAGATTCGCTCCGAACCAAGCCGATGTCTCGTCGGCCCGAAGCTCTTAAGCGACGGCAAACGAACGACAAGCAACAAAAATGTACTAGGAGGGGGTTTGCCAAGTGACTAACGTCACTTTAACCATAGACGGACAAAAAGTCACCGTCCCGGCCGGCACCACCGTCCTGGAAGCGGCGCGGCAGGCGGGGATCTTCATCCCCACCCTGTGCCACGACCCGGACTTCCCCGGCTTTGGCGCCTGCCGCCTGTGCGTCGTGGAAATTCCGGGGATGCGCAACCTGCCGGCTTCCTGCGTCACTGCCGCCGCCGACGGGATGGTGGTTTACACTGCATCGGAGGCGGTCATCGAAGCGCGGCGGACAATTCTGGATCTGCTTTTGGCCAACCACCCGCTGGACTGCCTGACCTGCGCCAAAAACGGCGACTGCCGCCTGCAGGATTACTGCTTCCTCTACGGCGTCGGGCAGACCAGCTTTACGGGGGAAAAGAAAAACTACCCCCTGGACGACAGCAATCCCTATATCATCCGGGATCAAAACAAATGCATTCTCTGCGGGCGCTGCGTACGCACCTGCCAGGCTGTAGCGGAGCGGGCAGTCATCGACTTCGGCTACCGCGGGTTCCAAACCAAAATCGTCACCGCCATGGACACGGACCTGGCCGAATCGGACTGTGTTTACTGCGCCCGCTGCGTGGCCGTTTGCCCGGTCGGCGCGCTCACCTACAAGCCGCTGGCCGGCAAGGGGCGCACCTGGGAGATCACCAAACAAGAGGTAACCTGTACTTTTTGCGACAGCGGCTGCAAATTCGACCTGAACGTCAAGGACGGTAAAGTCATCGGTGTTACCGCCAAAGCCCCCGCCCCCGGCCGGCCCCTGTGCTTAAAGGGCCGCCTGGGCCTGGAGCTGCGCTACGTAGAAGAGCCGCTCACGCCCATGCTGAAAAAAGGCGGGGAATTCGTCCCGGTCTCCTGGGCGGAAGCCCTGGGGCTGGAGGAGATGCTGGAAAAGCTGGGGCAAAAAATTAGCCAGTAGACTCCCCTGCCGCTTTTTTCGCGGCACCGACAGAGGATGAAAATTAGCGAAGGTTATTTTCAGGACAAGAGCAACAAGGCACAAAGGCACAAAGAAATAGAGTCGGAAATATTTTACTTTGTGCCTTTGTGCCGGGGAACTTTGTACCTGATATTTCACAGTAGCAAGCCGGAGATGAAATAATCGCGAAAGGAGGCATTTCAAGAAGTGGCTGAGATCACTTTAACCATAGACGGACAAAAAGTCACCGTCCCGGCCGGCACCACCGTCCTGGAGGCGGCCCGGCAGGCCGGCATCTTCATCCCCACCCTCTGCCACGACCCGGAACTGTCCGGCTGGGGCGGCTGCCGGCTATGCGTGGTGGAAATCCCCGGGATGCGCAACCTGCCGGCTTCCTGCGTCACCGCCGCCACCGAAGGCATGGTGGTCTACACCGCCTCGCCGGCCGTTATTGAAGCCCGGAAAATTATCCTGGACCTTTTGCTTTCCAACCACCCGGAGGACTGCCTGACCTGCGGGAAGAACGGCGACTGCCGCCTGCAGGACTACGCCTACCTTTACGGCGTGCGCAGCGGCACCTTCCCCGGGGAAAGACACAGTTACCCCGTCGAGGACGACAACCCCTTTATCGTGCGGGATTTAAACAAATGCATCCTGTGCGGCAAATGTGTGCGCATGTGCGCCGAGGTGCAGGGCAAAAACATCGTGGATTTCGCCTACCGGGGTTTCAACACGAAAATCTCCCCGGCCATGGACACCAGCCTGGGCGCTTCCGACTGCGTTTTCTGCGGCAACTGCGTGGCCGTGTGCCCGGTAGGAGCGCTGCAGGAAAAAGGGCTGCGCAAGAGCGCCCGCACCTGGGAGGTCAAGAAGGTCCGCACCACCTGCCCGTATTGCGGCACGGGCTGCAACTTTGACTTAAACGTCAAAGACGGCAGAGTGGTCGGCGTGACCTCGGGCGACGGCGACGTCAACGGCCGCGCCCTGTGCGCCAAGGGGCGTTTCGGCTACGGGTTCATTCACCACCCGGACCGCCTGACCCGACCGCTGATTAAAAAAGACGGCGTTTTCACGGAAGCCTCCTGGGAGGAAGCGATTAACCTGGTCGCTGCCAAACTGGGGGCGATTAAGGAGAAACACGGCTCCGACGCGCTGGCGGTGCTCACCTCCGCCCGCTGCACCAACGAAGAAAACTACCTGCTGAGCAAATTTACGCGCGCGGTGCTCGGGACCAACAATATCGACCACTGCGCCCGCCTCTGACACGCGCCGACGGTCGCCGGTCTGGCGGCAGCATTCGGCAGCGGAGCAATGACTAACCCGATCGGGGACATTGCGGGGGCGGATTTTATCCTGGCCATCGGGACGAATACCACCGAATCGCACCCGGTGATCGGCCTGAAAGTGAAAAAGGCCGTGCAGAGCGGCGCCACCCTGGTCGTGGTGGACCCGCGCAAAACGGAAATAGCCGGCCTGGCCCATTACCATTTGCAAATTAAATCCGGTTCCGACATCGCCCTGCTGAACAGCCTGGCCAACGTAATCATCGCCGAAGAATTGTGGAATAAGGAGTTCGTGGACAGCCGGACGGAAGGTTTCGCCGCGTTTAAAGAAACGGTGGCCCGGTATACGCCGGAATACGCCGAAAAGATTACGGGCATCCCCGCCCAAACAATCCGGGAAGTGGCCCGCGGCTACGCCAAAGCAAAGAACGCCACGATCCTGTATACCATGGGCGTGACCCAGCACATCTGCGGCACCCACAACGTTTTCGCCGTGGCCAACCTGGCCATGCTCTGCGGGCAGATCGGCAAGCCCCACAGCGGAGTAAACCCCCTGCGGGGGCAAAACAACGTGCAGGGCGCCCGCGACATGGGCGGGCTGCCCAACGTTTTCACCGGCTACCAGAGCGTGACCAGCGCCGACGTGCGGGCAAAATTTGCCGCCGCCTGGGGTGTGCGCGAACTGCCCGCCAAACCCGGCCTCACCGTCGGGGAAATGCTGGAAGCCGCCGCCCACGGCCAGGTCAAGGGGATGTACATCATGGGCGAAAACCCGGTGCTCTCCGACCCCGACGCCGACCACGCGGTGCACGCCCTGGAAAAGCTGGAGTTTCTGGTGGTGCAGGACATTTTCCTCACCGAAACGGCGAGATTGGCCGACGTGGTGCTGCCCGCGGCCAGCTTCGCCGAAAAGGACGGCACGTTTACCAACACCGAGCGGCGGGTGCAGCGGGTGCGCAAAGCCATTGAACCTGTGGGCGACGCCCGGGCCGACTGGGAAATCATCTGTATGGTGGCCGGCGCCATGGGATATCCCATGCGCTACAGTTCGCCGGAGGAAATCATGGCCGAGATCGCCCGGCTTACCCCGTCCTACGGGGGGATCTCTTACGCACGCCTGGAAAAGGGCGGCCTGGTCTGGCCCTGCCCGGCCGAAGACCATCCCGGCACCCCCGTTCTGCACACGGGCAAGTTCGCCCGTGGTTTGGGGAAGTTCCACCCGGTGGAGTACGTTCCCCCGGCGGAGCAGCCGGATGAGGATTATCCGTTTGTCTTGAGCACCGGCCGGCGGCACTTCCATTACCACACCGGGACCATGACCCTGCGCACAGGCACCCTGGAAGCGTACTACCCGGAGGAGTTCCTGGAGGTCAACCCGGCCGACGCCGACGCTTTAGGGCTCAACAACTGGGATAAAGTAAAGGTGGTCTCCCGCCGCGGCGAAGTGGAGGTCCCTGTCTGCATCACCGACCGGGTGCCGCCGGGGCTGGTCTTTACCTCCTTCCACTTCCCGGAGGTGGCCATCAACCGCTTGACCAACCCGGCCCGGGACGCCATCGCCAAAATCCCGGAGCTGAAAGTATGCGCCGTGCGCATTGAAAAAATAGCGTGAAGAAGACTACAGGGACAAGCGGGAGAACAAAACCTCATCACCGCCGGGGTAGACCAACCCGGCGGTTTTTTTACGGGAGCGTACCCAAACAGGTTGTTTTTTCCGCCGGCAAATGATACAATGGAACCGGGTGAAAGCAGGTGACGGCCATGCCCGAGGAAATCTTCAAAGAAGCTGCCCCAACCAATGAGCAACCAGCGCAAGAAGGTGCAGTGCGCAATCTTGCCTCGCCGGAATTCTTTTTCCTGCTCCAGCGGATCGACCGGCTCGACGACAAATTGATTGACGAATTTAAAGCCCTGGCCGGTGAGATCAAGGCTGTAGATGCCAAGCTGAGTAATGAGATCAAGGCTGT
>DAISHP010000204.1:0-4397 GCA_036822475.1 Bacillota bacterium | reverse complement strand
GGGATGGAGGGCCGTCCGCAGGAGGCATAACAATCGGCAAACAACTCGTCCCGGAAGATATCGTCAGCCTTAAGAGAAACTGGAGGAGAAGCTGTCTTCGGGAACGAGGGGCTTTTGCTTTCCCAGGTCTGCAGGATGTTGATGTCTGTAAATTTCAATTGTTGCTTTTGGCGGCCCAGCATTTTAAATTACCACCCTCTATCTAATTATCTTAAATATTTAACGTGGTCAATTCCTGCTAAATGATTTGTTAGATTTGAGGTAGTAAGGAGTTTTGCAACAGGCTCCTGGCTAGCTCCGGATTTAAAAATAAAAATGAAAACGCTGTACACTAATTTTTTTAAATTTTTATTGAAGGGTTTCCAGATAAACAGTTACCGTCCACCAGATTGCTATCCCAGCCAGGATAGCAGCAACTCCTGCAACATTAAGTAAAATAACGTTATCCAAGATTGCTCCGATACCGAAAAAGGCTAAAAAAAGAGCCATGAAAAAAAGAAAGATCAGGAAATGGACGCGAAGCAACTTATATGCTCCGACAATTAAAAATATCACAGGCGGTAAAAGAACCAGGGCAAAAGCAGCAATTGCCAACTGCCGGTCTTCAGCCGAAATTCCTTGTCCTACCATTAACAAATAATAAACAACTAAATATCCGCCAAATAAACAGCTAATATTTGCCACAAGGCTTTCTCCCCTGGCTATCTGCCACATCCCGGCAAAAAGCAATAAGCCACCAGCCAGAAGAAAGCTATAGACTACCGCCCAATGCAGAGCATTAGCAAGCAAAATATCCGCGCCTACCAGTACCTGAGCCAACCCGAAAGCAGATAGGGCGAAAACCAGCGGGTTGCCAAGCTTTTGTTCCAAAATTTACGTCACCTCCACGATAAAATACTTTAGTGTACAGCGTTTTCTTTCTCCGCGTGAAAGATCCCGTACAGCCACAGATTTTGCTTTAGGGCCTTGTAAAGTTAATGCGCCGAGATTGCATCTCCCATTCTCGTCTTTGTGCTCAGGCTCAAGAACAGGACCACCCCCCTCAATAGAAAAGCCGGCAAAGAAGCAAGATCCAAAAGCCGCGCGGATGGATACACCTTTTCCTGTCCGATGGTGATCTTCTGCAGAAAAACAGAAAGGAGGTGGACATCGTCAACACTGGCGCCCTTGATGGTCTTTCCGTCTACCGCCATCAAAATGTACGACAAGGATAGCGTCCTGCGGGTTGAAACCACAATCAACAATCCGCGTGAGTTCAAGGTTTTCCGTCCCTAAAAAGCGGTGTACCCGCGTCTCCCGCATCATTGACCAACTCCGCGGCCATGGCCTGGTCGCCAAACTTCCGCGTTCCCGCCGTTACCGTCCTCCGCCCTTCGGTCTGCGTGTGATGTCCTCCGCCCTCCGGGTACGTCAAATTGACTTCCCAACCGCCTTTTGAGCTGCCTGATTTTAGCGGTTGAGGCAAATGTTGGAGAGAAATATTATAAAACCTCATCCAAAAAAACTATTTTTAAGGAAATTTTGATATAACTATCTAATCAACTTATATCAAACATCATTAGTATTGTCAATAACTTAATTTTTTGTTTTTACAACATCTTTTTTATATATCTGAAAATAAATACCGTTACACCAATAACCATTTTCAGACATAATATGGTTAATATTACCTATAGATAACATGTACGCTGCTCAAGAGGCAAAAGTTGCGCCGCGGGAAATAACCATAGTGAATTTGTGCCTGCGCCTGCCCTTTTCTCCGGAGAAGAAAGTGCAGATGCAAGGAGAGGCGGACATAAAAGGGGAAGTTAAGCCGAACACCGATTAGCCCTGGCAACAGAATCTTAAAAAAGTCTTAACTTCACCGTAACCCCAGTCTGGAACTGGGCCTTGATCAAGAGAAAAAAATCGTCTCCGCAGTTCCTTTGGATCGGGCGGCAGAAGAATTGTTGCAAAACGTAGACCTTAAGAACAAATCTTTTGCCGCCGGCGTCAACGCAATTGTGGAAAAAGCCCTGGCCGCGGGGTACCTCCGCCCTGGTCCGGAGCAAACGTTCCTGGTTGCAGTAGCGCCGGCCTGGAAGGAGGCTGCCGCAGCCATCAGCGTTCCGGAAGTGGCCCGGGTGGTCAGGGAAGCCCTGGAAACAAAAACGCCGGCAAAAATTATCGTGGTTGCCGCCACCCCGGAAGATCTACGGGAGGCAAAAGCAGCCGGGTTGTCTTTAGGCAGGAGCCTCTTGCTTAAAGCAGCGGAAAAAGAAGGAAAGGCAATCTCTGTTTATGAGTTAAAAGAAAAAAATCTTGGTGAAATCGAAGTCAAGAACAACTTTGCTTTGGAAGAAATCTTTTGCAGTCAGAGTAAAGATGAAAAAACGGTAATCACCCTTGAGAAAAGCGCCGGAGAAAAGGAAAAACCAGCGGGGGATATACCCGCCCAGACGGAGCGCCAGGAGCGGAAAACGCCCCATTTACCTGAACGAAATCAGCCTTTGCCAAGAGAAGCGGAAAAATCTCCGTTGCCCCGGCAAAAACAGGTTATCCCGGAGAGAAAAGCAAAACAGACCGGGAGGAGACAAAAATTTCCCGGCCGGAGATAATTGAACCGGCAGTCCCGGGGCCGGAAATACCGGCAGCGCCGCCTCTGAGGAAACCGGAACTTAAGGAACCGGCAGTGGAAAAACCTGAAGAGCCCGAAAAGCCCGGAGAATCCCGGCAACCATCATTGCCGGTGATTATTCCGGAAGAAGTGACACCTGCTCAAGAAGAAAAGCAATTCCCGGTGGCGCCAGAAGAGAAAACAGGGCCAACGGGCAGAACAGAGGAATCCCCGGCAACTGGGATTGATTTCCCTTAGAAGCAGGAACCGGCTCAGTCCTAATCAAACCCAACTGTTTTTAGCAGGTGGTCAGTTTAGTAGACTGTCACATAAATTATAATACCATACACAACCATCTTTTTCCTGGTGTCCAGAAAAAAGCAAGGAGAACCAGGTAAAAGAGGATCGTAGTCCTTTCTCGGTAACTTCATCCGGGTTGAATTTGCCCCCAAGGTGGTCATCGAAGCAAAAATCACTGAAGATGACGTTTTGAAGTCATCGCCTGCATCGCCGGCTGCGGTTTTGGAGTCCGCCGGGAAGATCTGAAAAAGTTAATTCTGGCCACGCAGGGGAAGGTGTTTACCCTGAAAACTTTGCACAGGCTCGTCGATTATACCAATTTACAGGAATTCCGGACACGGTAGAAAAACTGTTCGGATTATTTTATAATAAAATATAAAAGCTAAATTTGGTTGGAAAAACTTCTTTTTGAAAATGAAGGCCTGCTGAAAGCGCCGGGTGAACGTTTCCAATGCCTGAACCAACTTCCGAAAAGTTTCAGGAATACGTGGACGGCTGGCGAGCGGGGCTGGCCCAAAAGAAAAAGCAGATGGATGCCAGCGCCCGCCAGGCGTTAAGCGCCGCCCGTTCGCTGGCCGGCCTGCTGGCTACCGAGCCGGGAGTGCGCCGGGTTTGGCTTTTTGGCTCACTCGCTCTTTATTTAAAAGGGCTTCGTAAATTTACGGCAACATCGGATATTGATTTGGCGGTAGAAGGGTTGCCGCCGGAAAGATTTTTTCCTGTTTTATCTCTGCTGGACCAAAATAGCCCCAGGCAGGTCGACCTCGTCGACATTGCCGACTGTTCACCGTTTTTGCGCAGGTGCATTTTAGAAAGGGGTTTGCTTTTATATGAAAGAACGGGAACAGCTCCTGACTCTGGCCGGTGAATTATCCGACCACTTGCAAGAACTGGAGATAATTTGCCAGCACGGTAAGCAATGGCTGGACGCCCTTTCCGGCAAAAACCCCGGTATTTTGGATTTGCGTTCTTTAGGAAGCATCCTGCATGATTTTTATACCGCGATTGAAGACATTTTCGAGTTGATCGCCGGCGACGTTAATGGCAATCTACCGCAGGATTCCAGGTGGCACAAGCGACTGCTTCATTTAATGACCCTGGAAATACCATTAATATTGAAAATGGGGCCTAAGGCAGGCATATTTTCCTTTGTGCCTGTTGCCTCTGTGCCTCTATTTTCTGAGGAGGGAATTCAATTTGCCCAGGAAAAAAATCCTCTTTTTGTGCACCGGTAACTCCTGCCGCAGCCAGATGGCCGAGGGATGGGCGAAGGCCCTGGCTAAGGACAAATGGGAGGTACATAGCGCCGGTATCAATCCCGTCGGCGTAAACCAGCGCGCTGTGCAGATTATGGCCGAAGCCGGTGTCGACATCTCCGCTCAAACGTCCAAACCCATTGACTCCGACCTGTTGAACACGGCGGATCTGGTGGTCACTCTATGCGGCGACGCCGCCGAAAGCTGCCCCGTCACCCCGCCCACGGTGCGCCGCCTGCACTGGC
>DAISHP010000203.1:0-4406 GCA_036822475.1 Bacillota bacterium | reverse complement strand
TACTGGAAGATGAAAAAGCGGACCGGAAAAGATTGGAGATCGTCTCCACGCTGGAAGGTAGAAAGCAGGCTTACGAAAACTGCTTTGAAATGATCAGGGATACCGTTTCGGTGGCTCAGGTGGAGAGATGGGACGAAAAGCCCCACGGGAAGGGAGGCGAAAGGTGTTCCCAAAGCGTTTATCGGTGCAGGCGGTGCGGCAAATGGGATTACGGCTACCCCGGCGGGCCGGGAGACCGGGATTGCCGCCAGTTCTGCAATTTGTTAGAGGAAGGGGGCGATTCCCAATTATCCGAACCTGGCGCCTTTGTGAATCCCGTCTGGCCCTTCTCACCGACAACCCCCCACGTGGAGAAGGCCGCTTTGGAAGCCGGCCTTTCCCACATGGCCGACTATGCCAAAGGCGGGCGGCTGACCGCCGTGCAGTACGCCGGACCGGAAGAGGCGGTCAAGGAGGTGGCGGGCCAAAAGTACCCGGAAGGGAAATTCGACGTGCCGGTCGACGTTATCTGCGGCCTTGTCCAGGGGGTGAAAGCCAAAAGTGAGGGAGTGCGCTTGGTGCCGTAACCATTTCAAACCCAACAGCAACCGGCAAAAATACTGCCCGGCCTGCCTGGCCGACCCGGACGTCATAAGGGAGCGGGCGCGGCGGAGGAAGGCCGCCCAGCGGGGCAGGGAAAAGAAAAACCGCGCGGGCCGGGCGCGGGCTTCCGCTCCGAGGACCAGGGAAAAAGAGAAGCGCTGCCCTTCCTGCCGGAGAAAGTTCACCCCCGCCAGCAACCGGCAAATCTGGTGCGGAAACTGCCGGAAGGAGGCCCGCCGGGAATACCTCGCCTGGTACATGAGGAGGTGGCGGGAGAGGGCAGCTTTAAAAAAGACCCTGGGCGTAAACACTTAGACTTTTTGGCCCGAACCCATACCCTTCAAAACCAGGTGTATCAAGGCTTCCAGAAAGCCAAAATTCTATTTGTGACGCAGACCCTTATCATTTTATAGGGGTCAGTTCTAAATGATGACAGGCAATATTTACCATATTACCTGCAAACGCCGATGCGACAAGATTTTGCAGGTTTTTTGTTTTTTAGGGACCTTCGCGTATGAAGGCCATTTTTTAAACGTGTCTGGAAAGGGGGTGCTGCGCCTTGCAAAAAGTTTTCGAACCGCCCGCCGGTTACGAACCTAAACAGCTGGACAAAGGAATGGCCTGGTGCCCTTACTGCGGCAAAGAATCGCTTCTTGGCTACGATGCCCGGCTGAACAACGCCCGCTGCATGGGGTGCGGGATTTCCGAAAGAGATTTTTACGTCCGGCGGTTTAACCGTTTGTGGAACGATAAAGCACTAGAAGCTTTTGTTGCTGGGGCGGCCAAATCAGGCCGGAAGTGGAGTAAGCCCTATCCCTGGGAGAAAAACAAGGAGGCCGCCCAGCAGGTGACGGAACCAGCAAAGGCAAGGGCCGCTTACTGCGACCTGTGCGGGAGAGCAATAACCGCGGTCAGCAACCGGCAAAAATACTGCGAAGACTGCGCCGCAGAAATCCGGCGGCAGAAGCTGGCAGAATACAAGCGCAAAGAAAGGGCCAGGAGGGGCGAGTCAAAAAGCAGGGGTCGATATGACCAGGGTACACTTTTTACCAGTTTTTAGGTGGTAAAAAATCTAGGAATATCAAGGCTTTTCAGGCTGGCAATTTGTTCCAAATAGGCCATTTTTGCAAAAAGCGGCCTTTTTTGAAGCGAAAATAGGCGGGGGTATACTCTTAATAGGGTAATGTCTAAATGCTGACATTTCCCCGCCTTAAAACGCCTTACGGCCAGCCGAAAACCCAACGGCGAAAACGTGCTTGCAGCGCCCGCAGGCCCCAAGACGACAAGGGTTTGCGGGCTTTTTCTTTTTTTAGGAAGCCCAAAAGAAAGGAGGTGCCTTCGCCGTGCGCCGTGTTCTTGTCTTTCTGGTCCTTGCCCTCACCCTGGTCCTTTTCCCCTGCCAGACCCCGGCCAGCGTGGTGAAATCAGCCTACGCACCGGAAGGCGTTTTCTACGCCTGGTCAGACGCCCTGGGAGCGCCGGGCGGGGCTGGCCCAAAAACGACAGTGCGCCGCCTCTCCGGCGATACCTATACCACCGTCGAATCCGAAATGTGGGCCTCCGATGCCGACTGCGAAGCCTGGTCCCCCGGCTTGCCGGGAAAGCTAGACGCCCTTCTGGGGGAGCTGGTGGGAGCGGGTTTGAACCCGGAGCTGTTGCGGGGTTTGAAGGTTTACCTGCTGCCCGCCTATCTTTTAAACCTACAAGAAAATCGGGAAAACCCTGGGTACGGCGTTTCCGGCCTGCGCATGGATGGAAACAGCATCGGCGTAGCCGGTCTCTGGTGGGACGCTGAAAGGGTCTTCCTGCACGAACTGGGCCACCTGGTGGCCGACAAAACCCTGGGCATGCGGGGGTACGACTGGTGCAGCGCCAACAGCGATGGCCGGGAGTACCTGAAGCTACGCAGCTACCCCAGCGGTAAACCCGTGAACGCCTTCTCCCAAGCTGAATTGCCCTGGGGAGACCGGGCCGCCGAGTGGTTCGCCGAGGACTTTGCTTACTGGGCGGCGTCCAGGACGGGGCGTTACCGTTTTTTGGACAGGTATCTTGCTCCTTGCGGGCCGCCGGATGAAAAGGTGCTGGTGTGGTTCGACCGGGTATTTTTGGTTAAATCTTCACAACTAATCAACTGATATGGTAAAATCTTGCCAAAAAAAGGAGGTTGATAACTTGAACTGGAAAAAGTTGTTTTCTATCGCTGTAGGGGTATTGTTCGGCCTAGCTGCTATAAGTGCGTCCTTGCCCGCAGGCGCAGCCTTGCCCCCTGTTGGAAACGGGCAGAAGGCTGACCGGGTAATTGTTAAATTCAAACCTGGCGTGAACGAGGCGGCCAGGAAAAGCGTCCACGCGAAGTACGGCGGCAGGGTAGCCAGGGAAATCGCGGCCCTGGGCGTCCAGGTGGTAGAGGTGCCTGCCGGAAAGGCAAAGGAAAAGGCGGACATATACCAGAAAGAAGGTTCGGTGGAGTTTGCGGAGCCTGACTACGTGGCAAAGGCGTTGGAAATTCCCAACGACCCTTACTTTTCCAAACAGTGGGACATGAATAACGCCGGTCAAACCGGAGGCAAACCTGACGCGGATATTGATGCCCCGGAAGCCTGGGATATAACTACCGGGAAACCCACGGTGGGAGTTGCTGTTCTGGACACGGGTATTGATCAGGACCATGAGGACCTGGCGGGTAAGATTACTACAAACGTGAACTTTACGACCAGTCCGACCGCTGACGACCTGTTTGGGCACGGGACCCACGTGGCGGGGATTATCGCCGCCGCTGGCAACAACGGGAAAGGTATTGCCGGAACGGCGTACAATACCTCCCTGATGAATGTAAAGGTTCTTGACGACACGGGGAGCGGTTACTACAGCTGGGTCGCGGAAGGGATTATATGGGCTGCAGACCACGGCGCTAAAGTAATCAACATGAGCTTAGGAGGTGCGCAACCGTCCCGGCTGTTGGAGCAGGCGGTCAACTACGCCTGGTCTAAAGGCGCGGTACTGGCGGCGGCAGCGGGGAACGGTGGCGCCAACCGACCGACTTACCCTGCGGCCTATAAGAACTGCATAGCCGTGGCGGCCACGGACGCAAACGACCGGAAGGCATCTTTCTCGAACTACGGTAAGTGGGTGAGTGTAGGAGCGCCGGGCGTGGGTATATTCTCGTCCCTGCCGAACCACCCGAGCGTAATTGGTGATTACCTAAAAGCCACGAATTACGGTGCGCTGGACGGCACCTCTATGGCTACACCGCACGTTTCCGGCGTGGCCGCACTGGTATGGGCCTCCAGGTACGGCACCAGCAACCTGGCCGTGCGGAAACGGATTGAAGGCACGGCCGACCGGATAGCAGGGACCAGAACTTATTGGGCTTATGGTAGGGTAAACGCCTACAATGCTGTACATTAACAAGATAGAACCGCCTGGGGGGTAAATCGCAGGCGGTTATTTTTTATCTAACCAGTGTGCCGGAAAAACACCCGCAAGCCCGAAAGCGACAAGGGTTTGCGGGCGTTTTGTTTTTTTGTTCAACGCGTTGAACATCGCCGTTCAACGTGTTTTTCTCAGCGCCATTCGCCGGGTTGCAAATCACGTTGAACACCATAAAAACGAAAAGGAGCTGATTGTTATGCACTACGCCCACCCCGACCCCGCCCTGGCCGCCGCCGTGGGCAGGCTTCTCAAGACCACCAGCCGGGAGAAGGACCCGGGCAAAAGGGCCCGGGCCATCGGCGAAAAGGCCAGGGAAATGCCGGGAAACCGTGAGTTACACCTGCGGGCGGCGTTCCACGCCTGCCTGCTGTTGCGGAAGGAGGGGAAAAGAA
>DAISHP010000202.1:0-4438 GCA_036822475.1 Bacillota bacterium | reverse complement strand
TGTTACTTTGACCTGCCGCTCGTTCAAAAATTAGAGGATTTTGCCGAGGTGACTTACGTCGTCAAGGAAAACCCGGTTCAGAACGACCTTACTTTAACCGATCTGAAACGAAGCGGAATCAGGGACCAGTTCAAAAGAGTAATGACTACCGGCAGCGATACGCCGGGGCTGGACCTTTCGCTCGTGTCCAAGGAATTTTTCGAAACCCTGGTCTGCGCGGATTTGCTCTTGGCCAAGGGAATGGGGTATTACGAAACGTTGCCGGAGCTGTGCGTTCCGGCGCCGGTTTTCTTTCTGCTGAAGGCGAAGTGCCCGCCGATTGCCCGCTCCTTAAACGTGCCGCTGAACAGTTATGTTGCCTGCCTTTTGGATTACGTGGTATAATTTCCGTTAAGAAATTGGGAATCGGGGATTAGAATTAATTATTTTTTTGGTAGTGCATACACCGGTATCACGGGATTCTTTAAATCCGATTCCTGGTTCCTGATACCCCTTCTTAAGGAGGTGCGGCACATGAGCGTGCCGTGGAGAGAAGTCGAAATTCCTCAAAAAGAAGTTTATACTTACGAAGATTATGCAAAATTGCCCGAAGGCGCTCCTTATCAGCTAATTGGAGGGAAGCTGGTTATGACTCCTTCACCTACGGCCTATCACCAGCACATTTCGGCCCGGTTCGAAAAAAGGTTAATCGATTTCGTGGAAGAAAAAGGTCTGGGGGTAGTTCTGCACGCTCCATTAGACGTCTACCTGGAAGAAAAAGAAACTTACCAGCCGGACATTATTTATATTTCCAGAGAAAGATCGGAGATCATCGAGGAGCGGATCAGGGGAGCACCCGACCTGGTCGTAGAAATTTTATCCCCTTCCACCGCCTATTACGACTTACGGAAGAAAGCCAGGGTTTACGCCCGGCACGGGGTAAAAGAATACTGGGTGGTCGATCCTCTTGAGGAGTCCATTGAAATTTATACGAACCGGGACGGCTCTTTTGAACTTGTCCAAAAGGCCGAAGGCGAAGGGGCGGCCAGTTCCATCCTTTTAGAGGGTTTTACGGTAGAATTAAAAGATATCTTTGTTAAAATTAAATAAAGCCTGTTGCCTTTGTGCCTATTATTTTGAGGGAGTTTTGCCATGTTCAAAAATCTTGATCAGCTCAAATACGACGCAAATGGTTTGATTCCCGCCATTGTTCAGGACGTCCGCACCGGCGCCGTCCTCATGCTGGCTTACATGAATAAAGAGTCTTTAACGCGGACGCTGGCTGCAGGGGAAACCTGGTTCTGGAGCCGGAGCCGGCAGGAGTACTGGCACAAAGGTGCCACTTCCGGGAACGTGCAAAAGGTGCGGGAGATTTACTACGACTGCGACGCTGATGCCCTGCTGGTGAAGGTGGAGCAAGTCGGCGTGGCCTGCCACGAGGGACACTACTCGTGTTTTCATTACCGGCTGGATAACGAACCGGCGTAACCTGCCGGAAGGCCGCCGTACATGTCTTCCGCGCCGGTAAAAACGGACCGGGGGCAACCTGCCTGGCACTGCATGGATAAAATCGCTTTGATAAGTTTATAATTCTTTGCGCCCTTATGCTTTTGGGGTAAATTTTCTTTTCCGGGGAAGGGAACCAGTTTTCATGGATCTGTTGGCCGGTTTAAACAATTCCCAGGTGGAAGCCGTCAGGCATACGGAAGGTCCTCTTTTGGTGCTGGCCGGGGCCGGCAGCGGCAAAACCAGGGTGTTGACCACACGCATCGCTTATCTTTTAAAAGAGAAAAAAGTAGCTCCCTACAACATCCTGGCCATCACCTTTACCAATAAGGCGGCCGGGGAAATGAAGGAGCGGGTGGCCGCTTTTGTGCCGGAGGTGGCCCGGGACTTATGGATTGGCACCTTTCACGCCACCTGCGTCCGGATTTTAAGAAAACAGGCCCGCTTTTGCGGCTACCGCGAAAACTTTGTCATTTACGACGATAACGACCAGCAGACGCTGCTCAAAGAGTGTTTGCGGGAGTTAAATCTGGACGAAAAAAAGTATTCGCCCCGTTCCCTCGCCGCGGTTATTTCCCAGGCCAAAAACGAGCTGACCGGTCCGGAGAAGTATGCCGAAGAGGCCCGTAACCTTTTTGCCCGCACGGCGGCGAAGGTGTATACTCTTTACCAGGAAAAGCTGGCCAAAAACTGCGCCCTGGACTTCGACGATTTGATCATGCTGACGGTGCGCCTGTTTCAGGAAAACGAGCCCGTTCTGGCCTATTACCAGAGTAAATTTCGCTATATCCTGGTGGACGAGTACCAGGACACCAACCACGCCCAGTACGTTTTGGTGAAGCTGCTGGGGGAAGCGCACCGCAACGTTTTTGTGGTGGGCGACCCGGACCAGAGCATTTACGGCTGGCGCGGGGCCAGTATCCGCAACATCCTGGAATTCGAGAAAGACTACCCGAACGCGCGGGTCATCAAGCTGGAGCAAAATTACCGCTCCACCCAGACGATTCTGGACGCCGCCAACCAGGTTATCCGCCATAACCGCGCCCGCAAGGAAAAGCGCCTGTGGACGGCCGCCGGCAAGGGGGCACCGGTGGTGGTTTACCTGGGGGACAACGAACATCTGGAAGCGGAATTTGTGGCCGACCGGATTGTCCGGCTGCGCCGGGAGGCAGGTTTTAAATACAGCGATTTTGCCGTTCTTTACCGCACTCACGCCATGTCCCGGGTGGTGGAGGAAGTTTTTTTGCACCGGGGAATTCCCTACACCATGATCGGCGGCCTGAAATTTTACGAGCGCAAAGAAATTAAGGATTTACTGGCCTACCTGCGCCTTTTGGCCAACCCGGCGGACGCCTTGAGCCTGGCCCGGATCATCAACGTGCCGCGCCGGGGAATCGGCGAGGCTTCTATGCAGAAAATCACCGCCTTTGCCGCGGCGGAAAATATCCCCGTCCGGCAGGCCCTGGCCCGGGCCGAAAAGATCCCCGGTTTAGCGGCGAAGGCCAAAAAAGCCTGCCTTGCCCTGGCCGGGATTTACGACCGGCTGGAAGCAAATCTGGAGCACCTCAGCATTACGGAAATTGCCAGCCAGGTTTTAGAGCAAACCGGCTACTGGCAGGAACTGGCCGGGGAAAATACGGTGGAATCCCGGACCCGGCAGGAAAACTTAAAAGAATTTTTATCGGTAACCCAGGAATTTGACCGGCAGGACGAGGAGCGGACGCTCGGCGCCTTTCTGGCGAAAATGGCCCTGTATACTGATGTAGACCGGTACGATCACAGGGCCGACCAGGTTGTTTTAATGACCCTGCACAGCGCCAAGGGCCTGGAGTTTCCGGTGGTGTTTTTGATCGGGATGGAAGAAGGGGTATTCCCCCATTCCCGTTCGCTTCTCGACCAGGGCGAACTGGAAGAGGAGCGCCGCCTTTGTTACGTCGGCATCACCAGAGCCAGGCAGCGCCTTTACCTCACCCGCTGCTGGCAGCGGACCCTTTACGGCGCCACCCGGATGAACGTACCTTCGCGCTTTTTAGAGGAGATTCCGGACGAGCTTTTAACGGAGGACGATCCGGTCGATCAACCTGGGCCGGAGACTAAGGCGTCCGGAAAGAAAGGCAAAGTGCTTTCTTTTGCTAAGGCGAAAGACAATTTGCCTGCAGAAACGGCCAGCGGGGACAGCCGGGCGGCTGCACCTGCCTTGCGGGCCTTTGCCTACCGCCCCGGCGACCGCGTCCGGCACGACCGGTGGGGCGCGGGCACAGTGGTGGCCGTGCAGGGGGAAGGGGAGGCGGCCGAAATAAAAGTGGCCTTCCCCGAACGGGGAATTAAAACTTTGCTGGTCCGGTACGCGCCCTTGCAGAGGGAGTGAACAAGAAGGGTTGGGAATCGGGGAAGAGGGATCAGGCCCTCCTGTGCCTTATTGCCTGTATTTTTCGTGGTTTATAAAGGGAACGAACGTTTTTCCGGGCAACTCCCCTGGTTATAATATTCATATAGAGCTGATAACCGGCGAAAGTTTCTCGGGTAGTTTTTCATCTTCCCTGATGGAGAGAACGAACGTTCTCATGAGGAACTGCCTTGAAAATACCAGGCACAAAGGCAACCGGCACAAAGGAAAAGTACTTTAACCCTGGCCCTTTTTGCCTTTTTGCCTTAATGCCTTAGTGCCCTGGGGTGCACCTGCTGGGAAAAATCTTTTTCATCCTTCGCTGGGGCTGCGTTTGCAGCAGGGGTGTGTAATTCCCAATCCCTGTTTTTTTAAGGAGTAGCGATGACCGCTTACTTAACGGCCGTGGCCGTGCTGACGGCCATTATTCATTTGGTTAACACTTTGATTTATGCGGTGCGCCTGGCCGGCGTAAGAACGCAGCGGCTGGCCATGGCAATCTCTTTATTTAACATAATTTTTTTAATTGCCAGCACGGCCAACCTGATTCAGGCGCCGCTGATGTCT
>DAISHP010000201.1:0-4447 GCA_036822475.1 Bacillota bacterium | reverse complement strand
ATGTTGTTTACTTCGTCCTTTTGGTATTCGGCCATGGTTTCTTTGTAAAGAGCTTCGTGGTCGTGCATGGGGCAGTGGTCCGGCGCCTTTTCCACCTGGCCCTGCCGGCAGGCAAAGCTCCCGCAGTTGGCGCAGTTGCTCATCGCGCACCTTACGCCGGGACAATCGAGCCCGTTTTGCACTTGGCCAGGCACTCGCCGCACCGGATGCAAACGCTCTGGTCGATGGCGTGGGGCTCTTTTTTGTTTCCCGAGATGGCGCCGGTTTCGCATACTTTCGTGCACATCTGGCAGCCTTTGCAGGTGGCGGGATCCACCTTTAACGCGGGGATTTCAATCCCTGCCGCGGCGGCCGCGTCTTTTACCTTGGCGCCCGGCGGAACGACAAACTGAACGTCGCCCAATTTGACGACCACTTCTTTAGGTGGTTTTTGCGGTTGCGTCATCCTTTTTCTTCCTCTCCCTTCCTAAATAAAGTTTTTACCCAAAAAATATATTTCGCGAAAAGCCCGGCTTTTCCTGCCGCCTGGCTTACGAAAAAATAAAATTCCGAAAAGGCGACATATTTAAACTGGATCAGAAGGAAAATATTATTTGCCAGAGAAATTAAGTTTTTAGGAAATCAAAATTTACAGGGGGTTTAACAATGGCCAAAGTGTATTACGATAACGACGCCGACCTGGGGGTCCTGCGGGGCAAAAAGATTGCCGTGCTGGGCTACGGCAGCCAGGGGCACGCCCAGGCGCAGAATCTGCGGGACAGCGGGCTGGACGTGATCGTCGCGGAGCTTCCGGGCAGCCGGGCCTGGGAGCAGGCGCAAAAGGACGGCCTGGAAGTAACCAGCGCCGCCGAGGCGGCCAGGGTGGCTGACCTCATTCAGGTGCTGCTGCCCGACCAGTACCAGGCCGGCGTTTACCGGACGGAAATTGCGCCCCACCTCACCGAAGGGAAGGCCCTGATGTTCTCCCACGGCTTTAATATCCATTATCACCAGATTATTCCTCCGGAGAACGTGGATGTGGTCATGATTGCGCCCAAGAGCCCGGGGCATCTCTTGCGCCGGATGTACGTGCAGGGGGTAGGCGTTCCGGCGCTGGTGGCCGTTTACCAGGATTATACGGGCAACGCCCTGCCCCTGGCGCTGGCCTACGCGAAGGGGATCGGCTCCACCCGGGCGGGCGTCATCGAAACCACCTTCAAAGAGGAAACCGAAACGGATCTTTTCGGCGAGCAGGCGGTTCTTTGCGGGGGCGTGACGGCCCTGGTCAAAGCCGGGTTCGAGACGCTGGTGGAGGCCGGGTACCAGCCCGAAATCGCTTATTTCGAATGTCTCCACGAGCTCAAATTGATCGTGGATTTAATGTACGAAGCCGGTCTGTCCATGATGCGTTTTTCGATCAGCGACACGGCCGAATACGGCGACCTGACCAGGGGGCCGCGCCTCATCAATGACCAGGTGCGGGCGGAAATGAAGCGCATCCTGGCCGAAATTCAGAGCGGGGAATTCGCCCGGGAGTGGATTCTGGAGAACCAGGCCAACCGCCCCGTTTTCCTGGCCTTAAGGGAAAAGGAAAAAGAGCATCTGATCGAAAAGGTGGGCGCCCAGTTGCGGGCCATGATGCCCTGGCTGAAGGAAAAAAAGTAATGGGCGCAAAGCTCACCGGCCCGAAGGCACAAAGAAAAGGTTAATCGAAAGAGCGTTGATTCGTCACTGGAAACTTCATGAGGATAGGCTTTCGCCGGGATAGAGAGCCAGGTTTTCTCTATCCCGGTTTTCCTGATCATAATCCGCCAGTGTTTCGATCCGGTACATGGAGGAAAAGTACCAGTTCGCCCGGGGGCTGACCTGGACAAAGCTTAAATCTTTCCGGACGCTTTCCAGCAGGTAGTCCCAGTTCACGTATTCGTTAAAGTTATGAATGATGTCGGTGACCACAACCTTCAGTTTGCCGGCGAGGATTTGCTGGATCGTTAGCCATTCTGCCAGGGAAGATTCAGCGTAGGTCAACCCGAAGTAACCCGCGCAGCACGGCCCTTTCAGGGCAGCCAGCCCGCGGGTGAGAAAAAGCTCCAGGGCGGGAATGGTTTCCGGCGGATCGGTAAGAAAAGTGTCGAATTGCCGGCAAAGTTCGGCGGGCAGCCGCCTGCGCAGGTCCTGCCGGTAGACCTCGATGGCCAGGTGGTGAGTGCCGGCCAGCGTCTGGATAAAGTCGGTGAGCCGGGGGTCAATTTCCAGCACAACCACCCGCCGGGGCAGCCCGCTTAAAGCGGCGGCAATGCTCACCAGGTCGTCGTCGCCTAAAATGATCAGTTCCTTGTCTTGAATATCCCCTTTGGCCGCCAGCAGGGCCACCCGCGCCACCGTAGTTTCCGGGGTGACGTATCCCTGGTCATACTCCAGGATGGCGTTCGGCCGGTTTTGGACCAATTCTTTAAACTGATCGAGAAGTTCCGAATGGGGCCGCAGGTCGATCCCGCGTCCGGTACACTCCGGGCAGGTCTGCTTGATCAGGGGAACAATCCCCCTGGCCTGCGCCTGGGCATTTCCGCCAGGGGTGAGGCGCAGAGCGCCGTTCTCCTGGACCGCCAGTCCAACGTCGAGCAGCACTTTAATAATTTCCGCCACCGTCTCCACCGGCAGGCGGCTCAACGTAACTATCCGCCAAAACTCGGAGGAAGCCAGCAGCGCTCCGAACACTCTCTCGACCTCCCGCGGGTGGATTTTTCGACCCGCCGGACCCGAAGCTTTTTCTGCAATTTGCACAAGCATAGTTAACCCTCCTCAGAAAATAGAGGCACAGAGGCAACAGGCACAAAGGCACAAAGGAGAAATAATCCCGGTTGTCTATACCTCTAATTTCTTTGTGCCTCTGTGCCTTTGTGCCTCTGTCCCTTAAATAACTCCTCAGAAAATAGAGGCACAGAGGCAACAGGCACAAAGGGAAATGTGCCTGCCTTAGGCCTCATTTTCGTTATTAATGGCGGGAACTAATGTTCTCGTGGGGAACCCCCGAAAAGGATGTTTTTCGACTGTGCTATTATAGAATATCTTTTAATCTTCACACAAGGGCTTGTTCCAAGAGAAAAAAATTGATCTAAAAAAATTTTCTTAACCCCGCTCGATTATTAAAGGAGATACCAGAGTAAGCTAGAATTAGTTTAAAGGTGTGGCCAAGGCATTGCCCGGTTTATTGCCGGGGAAAACCGCGTGCGCCGCGTTTTAAGGTTAAGCCGGTTCAGGTAAGGGTGGACAGCTATGCTGAAGGTATATAAAAGCGTGGGCGAGACGCTGGTGGAAACCGGCGTTTTAAGCGAAAAGGGGAACTGGATCAACCTGATCAACCCAACCAGGGAGGAGATCCGGCAGGTTGCTCTCCAGATCGGCCTTCCGCTGGATTTTTTGGAGTATCCTTTAGATGAAGAGGAAACCTCCCGCATCGAGGTCGAGGAAGGGTGCGTGCTGATTATCATCCGGGTGCCGATTATCCGGGACGACCTTTACGACACCATTCCTTTGGGGATTATCATCACCGAAAATATCATTATCACCGTCTGCCTGGAAAATATAGCCATTTTAAGTGACTTTTCTTCTTTCCGGATGAAGGGTTTCTACACCTTTAAGAAAACGCGGTTTCTCCTGCAGATCCTTTACAAAACCGCGCTGCACTACCTGCGCCACTTGCGCCAGATCGACAAAAGAAGCGAGGAGATTCAACAGAAGCTGCACCGTTCCACGCGGAACGAAGAGTTGATCAAGTTATTGAGTTTGGAGAAGAGCCTGGTTTATTTTACAACTTCCCTGCGAGCAAACGGAATCGTCATGGATAAGTTGTTGAAATTCCACCTGGCCAAGGATCCGGAGCCTTTGGCGGTGGACGCCCGCCTGATCAAGATGTACGAAGAGGACGAGGATCTGCTGGAGGACGTGATCACCGAAAACAAGCAGGCCCTGGAAATGAGCGAGATCTACGCCCAGATCTTGAGCAGCACCATGGACGCCTACGCCTCGGTCATCTCCAACAATTTAAATATGATCATGAAGTTCCTTACGTCCGTAACCATCGTTTTAATGATCCCCACCATGCTGGCCAGCTTTTACGGGATGAACGTGGATTTGCCCTTCCAGCATTCGACGGGGGCTTTCGCGGGCATCGTCGTTGTTTCGATCGTGCTCTCCCTGATGATTGTCCTGATCTTCCGGAAAAGAAACATGTTTTAAAAATTTTTAAAGCGCACCCGCCCGGCGGCCAGGCCTCGTGGCGGGAGTTTTGGCCGGCGCTGCCGGTGAATGCGCAGCAGAAAAATAAAGGCACAAAGGCACTCTGGCACAAGGGCAAATGGACCAGGAGGATTTACTTTGTGCCTTTGTGCCTGATCTTTAATTAACTTAGTTTTCGGGGAAGAGGATGTTTTTAAACAGCAGCAGTTCGTCGTAGATTCCCCGGGTG
>DAISHP010000200.1:0-4450 GCA_036822475.1 Bacillota bacterium | reverse complement strand
GCCACTTATTTTATCAGCCGGGACCGGCGGGAGATTGTCCGGTTCTGGTTAAAATATGTTCCCGCCCCGTGGGGGGAAAGGACGGTCAGCGTGGGCCGCGAAGTGGTCGGGGCTTTTTTAGGTTACCTGCGCGCCCAGTTCATTTTGATTTCCCTGACCACCCTGCAAAGTATTGTCGGGCTGCAGATCATCGGCGCCCAATACGCCTTGACGGTGGGTTTGCTCATCGGCTTTTTCGATTTGATTCCCGTGCTCGGCCCGGCGACGGTCTACCTGCCCTGGGCGGCCTGGGCGCTGATCAGCGGCAATCTGGGCTTTGGAATCAAACTTTTGGTGCTGTACGCGCTGGTCTGGGCGGTCCGGCAAACTCTGGAAGCCAGGGTGGTGGCGGCCAATTTGGGCCTGCACCCGCTGGCTGTGTTGATTGCCATGTACGTGGGCCTAAAAACCATCGGAGTGACCGGATTGGTTTTAGGGCCGATTTTGTTGATTACGGTGCTGGCCGCAATTAAGGCCGGAATGGCCGCCAGGAAGCAGGAGTAGGTCACCATGACGATGAAAAAGATTGTTATTTTGGGGAGCACCGGCTCCATCGGGCAGCAGGCGCTGGCGGTGGTCCGCCAGTATCCCGGCCGGTTCCAGGTGGCGGGTCTGGCCGCCGGCCGGAACTGGTGGCTTTTGGCCGGGCAAATCCGCGAGTTCCGGCCGGCGGTGGCGGCGGTGGAAGGCGAAAAAGAGGCGCAAGCCCTGGCGGCTTTGCTTTCGCCCGCCGAACGGCCGGAAATTTATTCCGGGGAAGCCGGCCTGCAGGAGGTGGCCCGCTTTCCCGGCGCTGATCTGGTGTTGGTCGCCGTTCCGGGCATCCTGGGGCTGCTTCCCACGGTGGCCGCGCTGCGGGCGGGAAAAAACATCGCCCTGGCCAATAAGGAGACCCTGGTGGCCGGCGGGGAGCTGGTCTTGAGGCTGGCCGCAGCGAAAAGAGCGCAGATTTTGCCCGTGGACAGCGAGCATTCCGCCGTCTGGCAGTGCCTTGGGAACACGCCGCGCGAGCAGGTGGCCAGAATTATTCTTACCGCTTCCGGGGGGCCGTTTTTAAGAGAACCGGCCGATTTGCAAAAGGTCACGGTGGAGATGGCCCTGGCACACCCGAACTGGAAAATGGGCCGGAAGGTGACCATTGATTCGGCCACTTTGATGAATAAAGGCCTGGAAGTTATTGAAGCAAGGTGGCTGTTTGGGTTAAACTATGATCAGATCCAGGTCGTGGTGCATCCGCAAAGCATCGTCCATTCGCTGGTGGAGTTTGTGGACGGCTCCACGCTGGCCCAGCTGGGCGTTCCGGATATGCGGGTGCCCATTCAGTACGCCTTGACCTACCCGGAACGCTGGCCAAATAAGCTGCCCAGGTTAAACTGGGGGGAAAGCGCGCAGTTGACTTTTGAACCCCCCGATCTGAACCGTTTTCGCTGCCTTGCCCTGGCCCTGGCGGCGGGGCGGACAGGGGGCACCATGCCGGTTGTGTTAAATGCGGCCAACGAAGTGGCGGTGGAAGCCTTTTTAGCCGGCACCATTTCTTTCGGGGCCATCCCGGAGATTGTCGAGCGGGTCATGGACGCTCACGAGGTTTGCCCGTGCCGGGACCTGGAGGATGTGCTGACCGCCGACCGTTGGGCGAAGGATCTGGCCCGGAGGCTGGTTGCCTGCCGATATGTCGGCGAGAACTCGATAAGTTAATAGGTGCCAAGTTAATAGGTGCCAGGCACTAATAACTATTAACTTAACTCCTATTTTCAGAAGGAATAAAGAAACAGATGAGGTATTATTTTACCTTGTGCCTTTGTGCCTGAAAGCTTTGTCCCTGGCATTTTCGGTAGGTATTGAGAATTAGCTTATTATCTCGGTTTTTTAGACCAGGTAGCCAGAGAAGGTGAAAATATGCAAACCTTTTGGGCCGCTGTATTTGTCTTCGGCCTGCTGATCATCTTTCATGAGTTCGGCCACTTTATCTTGGCCAAGGCGGCGGGAATTAAAGTGCACGAGTTCAGCATCGGCTTTGGCCCCAGGTTATTCACCCTTCCCCGGGGAGAAACCGCCTACAACTTAAGACTTTTGCCCCTGGGCGGCTTCGTTCGCATGGCCGGCATGGACCCGGAGGAAAAGGTCGAAGACGAGACCAGGAGCTTTAACAACAAGCCCGTTCTGTACCGGATGCTGGTCATCTCCGCCGGGCCGCTGATGAATTTTGTGCTGGCGATTTTGATTCTGGCCGCGATTTTTATGGTTCAGGGGGTTCCCGCCCTGACCCCCGAGGGTCTGCCCAGGCTGACCACCGTGGTGGATAAAGTGGTGCCGGAGAGCCCGGCCGAAAAAGCAGGATTACAGCCCGGGGATCAAATCATCGCCATCAACGGCCAGGAGATTAAAAGCTGGGAGCAGGTGACCGAAATGATCAACACCCGCCCCGGTCAAAAGATTCTCCTGACCATCCGGCGCACCGGGCAAATGAAAGAGATTCCGGTAATTCCCCAGCCTGATGAACAGGGAAACGGAAAGATCGGCGTTTACCCGGCACCGGAGCTGCAGCGGCTTAATTTATTCAGCGCCCTGGCTGCCGGGACGAAATATACTGTCCGGGTTACTGTCTTAATAATTAATTTTCTCGGTCAGATGATTGCGGGCAAAGCCCCGGCCGATGTGGGGGGACCGGTGCGGATCGTCTGGGAGATTAACCGGGCGGCGGAATTCGGCTTTTTCAGCCTGCTGCAGCTGGCCGCCTTCTTAAGCATAAACCTCGGTTTGTTTAACCTGCTGCCCATTCCCGCCCTGGACGGCAGCCGCCTCGTCTTTTTAGTGGTGGAACTTTTCCGGGGTCGGCCCGTAGACCCGGCAAAAGAAAACTTTATCCACCTGATTGGTTTTGGGTTGCTGATTTTGCTGGTGGTGATCATCACTTATAATGATCTCCTCCAGTTATTCGAACGATAAGGGGTAGGGCGGTGCTGGCGAAGCGCAGGAAAACCAGGCCAATCCAGGTGGGGACGGTGCAGGTGGGCGGGGACGCGCCCGTTTCCGTCCAATCCATGACCAATACCGATACCCGCGACGTGGCGGCGACGGTGACGCAGATTAACGAACTGGCCGCCGCGGGCTGCGAAATCGTGCGCGTGGCCGTTCCCGACGAGCGGGCCGCCGATGCCTTGCCTCTGATTAAAAAGCAAATTAAGATCCCGTTAGTGGCCGACATTCACTTCGACTACCGCCTTGCCTTGCGTGCCCTGGAAGGGGGTATCGACGGCCTGCGGATCAACCCGGGCAATATCGGCGGGCGGGAAAAAGTGGCGGCGGTGGTGGAAGCGGCGAAAAAAAGGAAGGTGCCCATCCGGATCGGGGTCAACGCCGGGTCTTTAGAAAAGGAACTGCTCCAAAAATACGGCGCCCCGAGCGCGCCCGCGCTGGTGGAGAGCGCCCTCCGGCAGATCCGCCGGCTGGAGGAACTGGGTTTTTACGAAATAAAGGTGTCCGTAAAAGCTTCCGACGTCCCGCTCATGATCGCGGCGTACCGGCTGCTGGCCGCAAAAGTGGACTACCCCTTCCACGTGGGGGTTACGGAGGCCGGTACGCCGCGCTGGGGGGCGGTAAAATCGGCCGTCGGCATCGGCGCCCTGCTGGCCGAGGGCATCGGGGACACCATCCGGGTTTCTTTAACCGGCAACCCCGTAGAAGAGGTACGCGTGGGGTACGCAATCTTGAAAGCCCTGGGTCTGCGAAAAAGGGGAATTGAATTGATCTCGTGCCCCACCTGCGGACGGACTGAAATCGACCTGATCAAAATTGCCAGCGAGGTAGAAGAAAGGCTCCAGGATCTGACTGCACCGCTGAAGGTAGCCGTGATGGGGTGCGTTGTAAACGGTCCGGGAGAGGCCCGGCATGCCGACGTGGGCATCGCCGGGGGAAAAGGGGTGGGCCTGCTCTTTCGCCGCGGCGAAATCATCCGCCGGGTGCCGGAAGAAAAGCTGGCGGAGGAGCTGGTCCGGGAGGCCCGGGCAATGGCAGAAAAGTTCGCGCGCGCTGCTCAGGAGAAGATGAATTCCTGCCAGAAAGAGTGAAAACAGGACACAAAGGCACAAAGAGAACTGTATAGACATATTTACTTAGTGTTCTGCGGTCCCAACACAGCCTGAGGTTATGTCAATGCCTCCATCCCCGTGAACAGCAGTGGTCGGATATCGGTCGCCGGAATAACACACTGACTGGGTCAGAGAACCGTCCCCTGACACACATATACATTTTTACTTTGTGCCTTTGTGCCTGTTCTGATCAGTCGTCAGTCGTCAGATGTCGGGCGTCGGAAGATAACGTATATATTTTCTAAGGGAGTTCCCCATGGGAACATTCGTTCTCTCCATAAAGTAATGAAAATATGTAAAAGTATTTACCCCTAATTCCTAAC
>DAISHP010000199.1:0-4452 GCA_036822475.1 Bacillota bacterium | reverse complement strand
TTTCCGACCCGCCCTATTATACCGCCTGCCCCAATCCGTTCATCGAGGATTTTATTAAAGAACACGGCAGGCCCTATGATCCTGATAACGACAGCTATCACCGGGAACCATTTGCGGCGGACGTTTCAGAGGGGAAAAACGACCCCATTTACAACGCCCACTCGTACCACACAAAAGTGCCCCACCGGGCCATCATGCGCTACATACTCCATTACACGGAGCCCGGGGATATCGTTTTTGACGGCTTCTGCGGCACAGGCATGACCGGCGTGGCGGCGGGTTTGTGCGGGGAACGCAAGGCCGTTGAATCCCTGGGATACCGCGTGCTGGAAGATGGAACCATTCTTGATGAAAAAGGCCGGCCTTTCTCCAGGCTTGGAGCGCGTAAAGCTATATTAATTGACCTTTCGCCGGCAGCCACTTTCATTGCCTACAACTACAACACACCGGTGGATGTTCGGGCCTTTGAACGGGAAGCCCGGCGGATTCTGGACGAAGTGGAAAAAGAATGCGGCTGGATGTACAGAACAAGGCACGTGTTGGATGAGAAAGTTCAGAAAGACATAAAGGGCAACCCCATCATGGGGAAAATCAACTACACCGTCTGGTCCGACGTGTTTATCTGCCCCCATTGTTCAGCGGAGCTTGTCTTCTGGGAAGTGGCGGTAGACAAAGAAGAAGGTAAAGTCAGGGACGAGTTTCCCTGCCCCCAATGCGGGGCAGACCTCACCAAGCGGACCCTGGAGAGGGCCTGGGAAAAAGTATTTGATCGGGACATCGGGCAGACCATCACCCGGGCCCGCCAGGTGCCGGTGCTCATCAACTATTCGGTAGGAAATAAGAGGTATGAGAAAGAGCCTGATGAATTTGACCTGGAGCTGATCCGGAAGATTGAAGAAAGCGAGATACCGTACTGGTATCCTACCGACCGTATGCCGGAAGGTGATGAATCTCGGAGAAATGACCCTCTCGGGATTACTCATGTTCACCATTTTTACACCAGGCGGAATTTGTGGGCGCTGGCTTCGGTATGGGCTCGGTTCCGGCGAGCTACCGACAGTTTTATGTGGATTTCCGGACAACATCGTGACTTGACCAAACTGGTGGGCGTAGATATCAAGAAACTGTTTAAGGGAGGTGGAGGGCCATTTTCTGGTGGTGTCAAAGGAACTCTATATATTCCTTCTATCTTGGTTGAGAAGCCTGTGTATGTATCACTTTCTAACAGACTAAGGACCCTTCTCAGGGCCACGAGAAAACATTTTAGCAAAAACGTTATTGCAATTTCAACTCATAGCATGACACAAATTGATTTTAGAGATTGTTCAGTGGATTATATCTTCACCGATCCTCCCTTTGGTGGAAACCTGATGTATTCCGAGCTTAACTTCCTCTGGGAAGCCTGGCTTAAAGTCTTCACCAATAATGGACCCGAGGCCATTGAAAACAGCGCACAGGGTAAAGGCCCCAGGGAATACCAGGAGCTCATGGAAAAGTGCTTTGCTGAATATTACCGAATCTTAAAGCCCGGCCGGTGGATGACGGTGGTGTTTCACAACTCCCAGAACCGGATCTGGAACGCCATCCAGGAGGCCATTATGCGGGCGGGCTTTGTTATTGCCGACGTCCGGACCCTGGATAAAAAGCAGGGCACTTTCAAGCAGGTTACTTCGACAACAGCTGTGAAGCAGGACCTGGTCATCTCCGCTTACAAGCCCAACGGCGGCCTGGAGCAGCGCTTTCATCTTTCGGCGGGGACGGAAGAGGGGGCCTGGGACTTTGTCCGCACGCACTTAAAGCAGCTTCCCGTTTTTGTGGAGAAGGACGGCAGGGCCGAGGTCATCGCCGAGCGCCAGAACTACCTTCTCTATGACCGGATGGTGGCCTTCCACATCCAGCGGGGCGTTGCCGTTCCCATGGGTGCGGCGGAGTTTTACGCCGGGCTGAAAGCACGTTTCCCCGAGCGGGACGGGATGTACTTCCTGCCGGACCAGGTAAATGAGTATGACAGGAAACGGCTTTTGGTTAAGGAATTTGAGCAACTGTCGCTGTTCGTAACTGATGAGAAATCGGCCATCCAGTGGCTGCGCGGCGAACTGGAAAAGAAACCACAGACTTACCAGGAAATTCAGCCCAAATTCTTAAGAGAGCTGCACAAGGCCAGGCACGAAAAGCTGCCGGAGCTCTCCGAGCTCCTGGAACAAAATTTCCTGCGGGACGAAGCGGGCCGCTGGTACGTCCCCGACCCCAACAAGCAGTCCGACCTGGAGAAGATCCGGGAGAAGGCCCTCCTGAAAGAGTTCGAGGAATACAGGGAGGGCAGGGGCAGGCTGAAAGTATTCCGCACCGAAGCCCTGCGGGCGGGATTCAAGGCCTGCTGGGCGGCAAAAGATTTTAAAACCATCGTGGATGTGGCCAGGCGGATTCCCGATACCGTCCTCCAGGAAGACTCAAGCCTCCTGATGTACTACGACAATGCCCTGATGCGGCTGGAGGAATAATGCCGTTGGCCGGTGAGGTGTAAGGAGAATGACCATGAACTGGCGCGAGATTATCCTTCGACACTTTCAACCGAATATATCGCGTCTCACTTTAGCGGCGGATCCCGATGGTTTGCTGCTGGAAGAAGATATTCTTACGGCCCTCGGGGAAATGGGATTTGAGCTAATATCTTTTGGCGATCCAGTTGCCTTTCGTTATGCCTACGAATCTAAGTACCGCTGCAGGTGGGATCAAGGTGAGACGGCTGAATTAATAGTGGTGGTACGAGGCAATGAGCAGGAATTACGCCGCCTGCCTTACGATATATGGAAAGCAGGGCGCAAGCTTTCCTTCACTCTGGCTGATATTTTCCCCAAGCTCAGCTATCCTGTAGTTGCGTCTCTGGAAAGATTTTATCTTGACAGGCTTTATAGGGCTTATTCAGAATACGGTGGCGGTGAGTTGGGCGAAAGAGCAACCAAGGAATTTATTTTAAAGCATGTTTTTGGAATAGTACCCAAACTCATAAATTCGCCGGTGGAACTGTTAAAAATGCTGCTGTCCCGCCACTGCAACATGGTCAGCGTACCCCCGATGCTGGATGAATATCTTGTTAAATCTCTAAGGAAGAAGACCGTTTTTGTTTCAAGCAGGGAAGCCTTTTTTACTTTTCTTCAGACGAAGTGGAATCAATTTCTTAAGAGCCTGGCAGGAGGAGGTAGCTTTGAGGAAGTTCCCTTTGACCATTACGATATACGGGTCTACATAGACGATCTTTTCTTGGAAGGACATTTACAACCTGTCCCGGTTGCAGGGCTTGAAACCTTACCTGAGTGGGCGAAAGCAGGTGTTCTTTTCGATAAACGGAGTGAAGATAGGAAGAGACTCGAAGGGCTGGTAGAAAAAATCAAGAAGGACCTTCCGGAAGAGACGGCCACCTACAGGGATTGGCAACGCCTGGCCGTGTTGTGGGCAGAATTGCTTGTTCTCAACGACGAACTAACCGGGGACGTGAAGACTGGTGGCAAAGCGAAAATCGAAGAACTGCATGAAACGATTGAAGAACGGTTTGCAAGCTGGATGATAAGACGCTACGGTTCGTTAGTTAACCTTCCTTATACATCCAGGCCGGTGATGTTGCATCACATACCACGCTATCTGGCTTACCGGCGATCCAGAGGGGGAACGAGGAAGACTGCATTGGTGGTAATGGACGGTTTAGCGCTGGACCAATGGCTGATTATTCGTCGTGTTCTGGTGGAGAAGCGGCGGAAATGGAGATTTGAGGAAAGCCAGGTTTTTGCCTGGGTGCCGACTTTGACCTCCATTTCGCGGCAGGCGCTTTTCGCGGCGGAGCCACCCCTTTATTTTAAAGATTCCCTATCCACAACCCAAAAGGAGGAACGGCACTGGCGCAAATTTTGGGAGGATTGCGGGGTTAAGAGGGGCAGCATTTTTTACTGCAAAGCTTCAGGCAGCGAGCCGGTGAACGAAATTGAGGAAGCTTTGAGCCCACAGCTGGAGATTATCGGGCTGGTTATTGACAAAGTAGACAGGATTATGCATGGCATGGAATTGGGTACCGCCGGTATGCACCAGCAAGTCAGATTATGGGCGGAACAGGGCTACCTGGTGGAGCTCGTAGAATATCTGCTTACGTACGAGTTTGACGTTTTCCTGACTTCGGATCATGGCAATATTGCGGCCGCGGGGAAAGGACGTTTGCCGGATGGGATCCTGGCTGAAACCCGTGGGGAGCGGGCCAGGATTTATGATAACGAAGCTTTTCGGCGGCAGGTGCAGGAGAAAGTTGAAAATGCCTTACCCTGGCCGGGGTTTGGTTTGCCTGCGGACTGCTTCGTATTGCTGGCCAGGGGACGGTCAGCTTTTATCTCTGATGGTGAAGAAATTGTGAGTCACGGCGGAATATCTTTGGAAGAAGTTGTGGTTCCTTTTGTCAGGATTGGGGAG
>DAISHP010000198.1:0-4455 GCA_036822475.1 Bacillota bacterium | reverse complement strand
CGGGTCGCTCGCCCGGACAAATTCCAGCCCTCATTTTCATTCTTTATGGAGAGGACGGTAGTCCTCATGGGCAACTCCTCGGAAAACAGGGTCCGGAAAGGCAAAAAAATTTTACTGTCTTGTTTCCGACATCCGACCTCCGAGTTCCGACTTCCCTTCCCCCAGGTAGCGGTCGATGCCCAGTTCGGCCAGCCGGGCTGCTTTGGCCTCCATCCGGGCGGCCAGATCTTCTTTATACCGGATGATTTTTTCCCGCACCGCCGGATCGGCAGCGCCGATAATTTGAGCAGCCAGCAGGGCGGCATTTTTCGCCCCGTTGATAGCCACCGCCGCCACGGGGACGCCGGCCGGCATCTGGACGATGGAATAAAGGGCGTCCACCCCGTTTAACGCACCTGTTTGAATGGGAACGCCGATTACCGGCAAACAGGTCTGCGCGGCCAGCACGCCGGGCAGGTGGGCCGCTCCCCCGGCAGCGGCGATAATTACCTGCAGGCCCCGCTCTGCTGCGGATCTGGCGTAACCAACCGCCTTTTCCGGCGTCCGGTGAGCGGAGGCGATCACCACCTCGTGGGCGATCCCCAGTTGATCAAGCATTGCGCAGGCATCCTTGATGACGGGAAGGTCGGAGTCGCTGCCAACGACTATTCCTACCAAAGGTTTCACTATGAGCATTTCCCCCGCTCTTTTTCTGACTTCCGGCATCTGACGACCGACGCCCGAACCTACTCCCACTCGATGGTAGCCGGCGGTTTGGAGGTGATGTCGTAAACCACCCGGTTAATCCCGGGCACCTCGTTCACAATGCGGCTGGAGATGCGCTCCAGCACCTCAAAAGGCAGGCGCGCCCAGTCTGCCGTCATGGCATCTTCGCTGGTGACGGCCCGCACCGCAACGGTGTAACCGTAAGTCCGCCCGTCCCCCATCACGCCGACGCTGCGCAAATCCGTGAGCACGGCAAAATACTGCCAGATCTCCCTGTGCAGCCCGGCCGCCTTGATTTCGGACGTGACGATGGCATCGGCTTCCCTTAAGAGGGCGAGCCGCTCCCCGGTTACTTCCCCCAAAATGCGCACGGCCAGCCCCGGTCCCGGGAAAGGCTGGCGCCAGACCACTTCCTCGGGCAGGCCCAGCTCCAAACTCAGCGCCCGCACTTCGTCTTTAAACAGCCAGCGCAGGGGCTCGATGAGCTGGAGCCGCATGTCCTCCGGCAGTCCGCCTACATTGTGGTGGGTCTTGATCACCGCGGCGGTAGCCGTGCCGCTTTCCACCACATCGGGATAGAGAGTGCCCTGCACTAAAAAATCTACTTTCCCCAATTTCCGGGCTTCCTCTTCAAAAACCCGGATAAACTGCTCCCCGATGATCTTCCGCTTGCGCTCCGGATCAACCACTCCCGCCAGGCGCTCGAGAAATCTTTGCGCCGCGTCCACGTAAATCAGTTTTATTCCGAATTGATCTTGAAACGTCCGGACAACCTGCTCCGGCTCGCCTTTCCGGAGCAAGCCGTGGTTGACAAAGACGCAACTTAACCGGTCACCGATGGCCCGGTGAACCAGCACCGCCGCCACCGAAGAATCCACCCCGCCGCTCAAAGCGCAGATTGCCCGGCCTTCGCCCGCCTGTTCTTTGATCTCCTCCGTGGCGCGCTCGATAAAAGAGCCCATTGTCCATAAACCGCTGCACCCGCATACGCCATACAGGAAATTTTCCAGAATCGCTTTTCCCTTTGGTGTATGCACCACTTCCGGGTGGAACTGCACGCCGTAAATTTTCTTTTGCTCGTGGGCAATCGCCGCCACCGGCGCCTGCGCCGTCCGGGCGAGGACCTGAAAACCCGGGGGTGCCACCTCCACCCGGTCCCCGTGGCTCATCCAGCACTGCTCCCGGGGAGCGAGCCCCTGCAAAATTTGATCGGACGCCAGCACCTCCAGGGCAGCTTTGCCATACTCTCTGTGTCCGGCGGGGGTTACCACGCCGCCCAGCTGAAGGGTCATCAGTTGCATGCCGTAGCAAATACCCAAAATGGGGATTCCCAGTTCGTAAAGGCCCGGATCGCACCGGGGCGCTCCGTCCTGGTAAACGCTGGCCGGCCCTCCGGAAAAAACGATCCCGCGGGGAGATCTGGCTTTAATCTCCGCCAGCGTAGTATTATAGGGCAGCATTTCGCAAAAAACCCTGCTCTCCCGGATGCGCCGGGCGATCAGGTGGCTGTACTGGCCGCCGAAGTCCAAAACGACGACCAGTTCTTTTTCCGGCTGCAGTTGCATTTTTCCTCTTACCACCTGGCGTATACTTCCCTTTTCAGGACCATAATATCTCGCAAATGGCGATAGTTGCCGTTGTAGTCCAGTCCGTAGCCAACCACAAATTCGTCTGGAATGGCAAAACCGTTATAGTCGGGCTCGACTTTCACCAGCCGCCGGCCTGGCTTGTCCAGCAAGGTGCAAACCTTCAAGGTGGCCGGCCCGCGGGCGCGCAAATTTTCCAGCAGGTAATTCAGAGTCAGGCCGGTATCCACGATATCCTCGACGAGCAGCACGTGCACCCCTTCAATGCTCTGGTCCAGATCCTTTAAAATCCGCACTGCGCCAGTGGATTCGCTGGCGCTGCCGTAACTGGAAACGGCCATAAAGTCCAGGTGGACCGGGATCGTTAAATTGCGCACCAAATCCGCCAAAAAAATAAAGGCCCCCTTCAGGATCCCGACCAGCAAAGGCTCCTTTCCGGCGTAATCGGCGGAAATTTGCCCGGCCATTTGCCGGACCCGGCGCTGAATTTCTTCTTCGGTCAGCAACACTTTTTCCATGTGGGGATGCACGGCCTTCACCCTTTAGCCGCCTTATTCAGATCTTGAAACCGGAGTAAATTATAACAGGCAACCAGGAGAATAGTCAATGAAAGGATCGCCTTTTTACGCCTTTGATCATTCTTTCTTTCCCCCATCATTTTACTCCGCGGAGCCGATCTTTTCAATCTTAACTTTTTACCGGTGGCGCGATGGTAATGTCCCGGTCGTAATCCCAAAACCTGACCATAACAGTGGGCAGGTTTTTCGCCCCGGGTTCCGCCGGCTGCAGCAAGACCTGCCGGACCCGCCGGTCTTTCGCGTCAATCCACACTCTGCCCCGGTATTCCCGATCTTTCTCCTTAACCAGGAATTCCTGCAACTGCGGCCGGCATTCCAGGACCAGCGCCTTTCCCTCCGCAGTCTTTTCCCGTCCGCAGAATCGAAGATCGAACACATTTTTAAAGTTTAAGAAGTTTAAAGGGGCCAGTTCACACACGTAGAGCTGCGCCTGGCCGAGCCTGTTGCCCTCCAGGGCGAGCCACTTTTTCGTCCAGATGTCCTTCAGGTAAGTTGTTTCCCCCACCTGAATGAATTCCACCGGCGTCTTATACATCTGGCCCTGCAAGTGGACCCGGTCGGGGCTCACCCAGGCTCCTTCCACCTGACTCAAAACCCCCTGGTTTTCCGTTTTCACCTCTACCTGGTAGCGAAAAGACTTGCTGGCTAAAGTTTTCTGGACTGCCTGCGCAAAAAGCTGTTCCGGAATAACTTTTTCCGCTGTGAACAAGCCGAAAAAACCGCATCCGGCGACGGCCAGAAAAAGGATGCCGAAGATTGCCAACAGGGTCCTTCCCCTCACCGCCAAAACTAAACGGACATTCACCGGCCTCACCTCGCCTCCTGCTTTAAATTCTGTTCATGCCGATAATAATTAAAATTACCCCCAGCAAAATAATGGCCATGGCGGAAGGCGCCAGCCGGCCGGCCAGGCCGGCCAGGCCCAGGGTGGTTGTAGTCAGCAGGATCGTCGGGCCCACCATCGCCAGTAAACAATTAATCTTGAAAGCCGTCTCCAGCCGGTTGAAATGCAGCATCAATAAAGCGGCGCTAAATTCAATGGTGGCCGACAAAATGCGCAGCCCGGCCATTAAAAAAACAGTGTGGTCAAATAAAAAGAACACTCCTTCTCCTCCTCGTTATTGGCATCCCCTGCTCCTTTTGCCTATTATTTCATATGTGGGAGGAAGCGGATAAATGCATACCTTCCGGAAGAAAGGAGAAAATGTTCATGTCTTTAAATTTTCTTGATAAAGGGGCTTAAACTTCGTGGGGGAGAACACCGATGCAAAGGAGGCGTTTAAGCCTTCTGTTCTGGCCGCCTTAAGCAGCATCCCCTTTATTATGGTCCTGGGCAATTCTCTGTTGATCCCCGTCCTGCCGGCCATTAAAAGTGCCCTGCAGCTCACCCAGTTTAAGGTCAGCCTGCTGATCACCCTGTTTTCTGTTCCGGCCGGCCTGATTATCCCTCTGGCCGGCTTTCTGTCCGACCGCTACGGACGCAAAAAGGTGATTATTCCCTCCCTTATTCTCTACGGCCTGGGCGGAGTAATGGCCGGGTTGACCGCCGTCTTCGTCAAGAACGGAACTTATTCCTTGATTCTGGG
>DAISHP010000197.1:0-4467 GCA_036822475.1 Bacillota bacterium | reverse complement strand
TACCTGGGGAGCCAGATCGATGAGCCGGTCGATAATAATGTTGTTGTCCACCGGCAAAAACCTGATCTGGCCGTGGCCGACCACCAAAAACCCGACCGGCTGCACGGAAACGCCCGCCCCGCTCCCGCCGCCGAAGTAAGGGGTCTGGTCTTCCTCGTTTTTTGTTTTTTCCGCCGGTCCAAACTCCCCGCCCCCGGCGCCAAAACCGCAAGACACCCGGGAAACCGGCATAATCACCGTCCCGTCGGGGGTTTCGACAGGATCACCTACCACTGTATTCACATCAACCATTTCTTTAATATTCTCCATAGCCGTTTTCATCAAGCTTTCGATCGGATGCTGCTGGTGTTGCTGTTGCTTTTCGGACATGCCGCCGCTCACTCCTTTTTGCGGATTACCGTTTTAAGGATAATATGACCCGGCGGCAGAATAATTATGCAAAACAGACGCCAGACACCGGAAAACCGCACTTTCTGACCAGGGATATGGAAAACCTTTGGGAATCATTTCATCCGTCTTCCTGCCGAGGGCTTGCTTGCCAATACGGTTAAACCTTCCACGGCCGTGGCAAAAATCGTCGATGCCAGGGCAAACCTGGCCGCCAGCAGTGCTTCGCCGATTTCTTCCTTGCTGACGCCGGCCCCTTGGGCGATTTGGCTCCTCGCTATTTTAAGGGGGTAAATGTATGTTCCCTTTGTTAATGATATCCAAAACGATAAAAAATGAGGTGGTGAATATAGAAATATCTGGATGTTCCCGGAAAGCTAACTGTTTACCAGCGCATCATCCCTCTTCCGAATCCCGGTCTTTGACATCTTATCTAATTAATTACATATTTAAATTTATTAATATTAATCTTAATATATCCCCGCTGATTATTTTGTCAACCGGTTTTCCAGGCGAAGTAAAATTTTAAAAAAGCTTTTCTCCCTGGCAGCTGCCAGGGCAATTCACGGTGATAGACCATGTGTTGCGGTATACGCATCCGCCTCCGGGTGGCAAAATATGACGGAGGTGGGGGATTGTGGACCGGTTATGGTTGCTGAACGCCGCTTTAGCATTTCTTTTCCTGGTTTTGCTGGTGATCCCGGTAACCCTGCGGATCTCCTTTTGGCACTGCCGGGAAGAAAATTACCTCTTATTCCAGATTAAAATCTGGCCAGGGATCGGCTACCGGAAAAAAGTTCCCGGCATATTCGGCAGGACCCGGGCCATTTCCCGGGTGGAACCGGCTCCGCAAGGAAAAGAAACACCGCTGCCGAAAAGGATTAAAAAATGGCTCCCGTTCTTAAAAGCCGCTCTTCCCTCCCTCCGCTTTCTATTCCACCGCACAAAATTTCACCAGCTGCGCTGGCACACCCGGATCGGCTTTTCCGACGCCTATGTGACAGCCCTGGCCGCTGGCCTACTGTGGGGGGTCAAGGGTTTTTTGGTAAGCATCCTTTACAGTATCTCCGCCCCCCAGTGCCGGCCGGACCTGGCCGTCGTCCCCGAATATCGCCGGCCGGACCTGGCCGTCGTCCTGGAATCCACCATTACCGTACGCCCCGGGTACGTCCTGCTCACCGGCCTGAAGCTCGGCTATTTATATTTTCGTTCCTTTGTTCTGTAATCGCCTCCTTTTATGATGTAAATGCTTACATGTATTAAACGACATATATATTGACATGCGCGGGGGGAACTGCTAAAATCAAAAAGTAAGTTCCAAAGTGCAAAAATAGCGATGACGGGGAATAGTAAGCGTTTCGCCGGGCGGCAGAGAGCCGCCGGACGGTGCGAGGCGGTGCCCGGAAGACGCCGAACTCTCCCCCGAGTTGCCGACCGAAATCCTGCTTCAGGGCTCCTTCAGGAGAGTAGGCCCGGACGGAGCTTCCGCCGTTAAAAGGAAGGGGGTATCGGAAGCAAAAACCGGGGCCAGGTAGCTCAAGCGGCTGCCGGGGGCTTTCCCGTACTCCGCCGAGGGAACGGCCGGTGCAAAAGGCCGTTAATTTGAGTGGTACCGCGAAGCTAAACCCTTCGTCTCAAAGCTGGGATGAAGGGTTTTTTACCGCAAGGATTGGGGGGTGGTAATTATGGGGCTTGATCAGGATGACCTTGCTGGGCTTAATCTAAACGCCCCTTTCCAAAATGGCTGGCTGCCTGGTAAAAAAGCTGCGCCAAACGAAAATGACCGGTCGGCCCGGGAGCAAAATACGTACTTAAACTTTATTTCCAAGGCACGGATAAAATACTTTGTCTTTACGCTGAACCAAACAGTTGTGAAAGGAGAAGCGAAAAATGCGTAAACTATACGTCTTTGATACAACTTTAAGGGATGGTGAACAGTCGCTGGGGATTACCTTAAACATTCAGGAAAAGCTGGAAATCAGCCAGCAGCTGGTCAAGCTGGGCGTGGACATCATCGAGGCCGGTTTTCCCGCTTCCTCGCCCGGCGACTTTGACGCTGTCCGGCAGATCGCCAGGGAAATTAAAGGCGTGACCATCTGCGGGCTCACCCGGGCCGTTCCGAAAGACATCGATATCTGCTACGAAGCAATCAGGGAAGCGGAACAGCCCAGAATCCATACCGGCCTGGCGCTGTCCCCCATCCATCGGCAGCACAAGCTGGGAGTCACCGTGGAACAGGGGATCCAGATGGCCGTCGAGGCCGTAAAATACGCCAAAAAATATGTTTCCGACGTGGAATTTTATTCCGAGGACGCCTTTCGCACCGAATCGGAAGTGCTGGCCCGGGTCCTGGAGGGGGTAATTGAAGCCGGCGCCACCGTCGTCAATATTCCCGATACGGTGGGGTACGCCACGCCGTGGGAATATGGAGAGTTGATCGAATGGATCATGAAAAACGTCCGTAATATTGACCGGGTCATCGTCAGCGTGCACTGCCACAACGACCTGGGCATGGCCACGGCCAATTCGCTGGCCGGGATCAAGGCGGGGGCCGTGCAGGTGGAAGGCACCATCAACGGCATCGGCGAACGGGCGGGAAACACCGCTCTGGAAGAAGTGATCATGGCCATTTACACCCGGCCCGCCCGCTTCGGGGTGACCCCCACCATCAATTACCGGGAAATTGCCCGCACCAGCCGGCTGGTGGCCAAAATTACCGGGGTGCCGGTGCCGGCGTACAAAGCCATTGTCGGCGAAAACGCCTTCTCCCACGCTTCCGGCATTCACCAGGACGGGGTTTTGAAGGAACGCACCACTTACGAGATTATTTACCCGGAAACGGTGGGCATTCCCCAGAACAGAATCATTTTAACGGCCCGCTCGGGGCGCCACGCCCTGCGCCACCGCCTGGAAGAGCTGGGCTTTGCGGTAGACAACGAAGCCCTCAACAAGGTATACGAAAAATTTTTGCGCCTGGCCGACCAGAAGCAGGAGATTTTCGATGAAGATCTGTACGCTCTGATGGGCGAGAAAAACGGCGCGAACAGAACCCGGGTGGCCCTGAAAAGCTTTTCCGTCAGCACCGCCGGCCCCTCCCGGGCGATGGCCACTGTGGAACTGGAAACGGAGGAAGGGGCGGTCAGTGATGCGGCCTGCGGCAACGGCCCGGTGGACGCCGTTTTTAAGGCCATTGACCGGCTGCTGGGGTGCGCCGTGACCCTGGAGGACTACTCCTTAAAATCCGTCAGCAAAGGCAAGGACGCCATGGGTGACGCCACCGTCAAGGTGCGCACCGAAGACGGCCGGCTTTTCGTGGGCCGGGGGTTAAGCACAGACGTCATCGAAGCCAGCGCCAAAGCCTACCTGAACGCCCTGGCCAAAGTTAAAAGCCAGCTCGCTGCCGTCCGGCAAGATCAGTCGTCAGTCGTCGGAGGTCGGACCTTGGAAAGTAAATAAAGGATCTATGCCTGATTTTTCTTTTCGAAGAAGTTCCCCATGGTGAACATTCGTAAAGATGAAAATATATAAAAGTATTTACCCCCTATTCCTGATTCCTATTTTCAAGGGAGGCTGCTTTCCAATTGCAAAATTTCTTGCCCGATCCGTCCGTCAAGGTGGGCCACGCCACAAATCTGGAGGCCCTGACGGGCTGTACCGTCGTCCTCGTCGAGGAAGGGGCCGTCGCGGGGGTGGACGTCCGGGGCTCGGCGCCGGGCAGCCGGGAAACCGAACTGCTCCGCCCCGGCCAGCGGGTCGACAAGGTGCATGCCGTTTTGCTCACCGGCGGCAGCGCCTTCGGCCTGGAGGCGGCGGGCGGCGTGATGACCTGGCTGGAAGAAAGGGGCATCGGTTTTGACACCGGCGTGGCCCGCGTTCCCATCGTGCCGGCGGCGGTCCTCTTCGACCTGGGCATCGGCGACCCCCGGGTTCGTCCGGACCGCCGGATGGGTTACGAAGCCTGCCAAAACGCCGTCAGCGGATCCGTGGCCGAAGGAAACGCAGGGGCGGGGACGGGGGCCACCGTGGGAAAATCTCTGGGCATGAAGCATTGCGTCAAATCAGGCCTGGGCGCCTGGTGGG
>DAISHP010000196.1:0-4478 GCA_036822475.1 Bacillota bacterium | reverse complement strand
ATTCAACCACCACTTCTTACCTCCTATGAGCTGGCAAAGGAAAACCGGGAAGAATGGTCATCCTGCCCATCCTCAACCCTGGCGACTGCCTCTTCACTTTCGCGCAGCAAAAGATTTCCCACCATAGGGTTTTTGGCCAGCGATTTAAGTAAATTTTTAACTTGTGCTTCCGGCATCCTATCTATTTTCTTCAGTACCCGCAGCAAGGCTTTCCTTTGGTAAAAATCATTTAACCAGTGCTCGACCAGCCCGTTTACTTCATTTAGCCTTTCGTGCCAGTTAAAAACATCTTCTCCCAGATGTTCAAAAAGAAATTGCTTTAAATCCTCTTCGTCTCCCTCCTGAAGAAGTTCCTTATAATCTTTAGCTATAAAGGACACAAATTTTTCGTTTATAAAACTTAGCTGACGGAGTGTTTTTAATTCGTCGGCGTGTTCTTCTAAAAAATCCAGAGCTTCCTGGAGTTCGCCCGGCGTTTTCCCTTCCGGGCGGTTTACCAGCGCAAATAACCTGGCGTACCCCGAGCCCTCCAGAACCCAACGGACAGGAACCTTCTGTTCTCTGCTCCAGGCGGACGGGGATTCACTTTGGGTCAGCACCGTCCATTTTTCTTTTACCTTTTTTAGCAATTTGCGCTGGCCCAAAGCATTAATCTGGCTTTGCACAGCCCTTTTGATATGTTCAAGGTTCTTCTCCTGACTTAAATCGGGTAATCCTTGATAGATTTCCTCTGCTTCGGCGAAAGTGATTTCCTGTCCCAAGATATTTTTCGTCCAGCGCTGCAAAGCTCCCGTTTGATTCTTCAGCGCCTGGCGAACTTCCTGCTTTGCCGTTTTTAACTGCTCAGCCAGCGTAAGTTTCTTGCCAAAACCCTTTCCTTGGGTGGCAAGCAGTTCCTCAAGATCGTTTAAAATCCCTTTTATGAAGGTGTCTTTATTGCCTTCCGCCAAAACACATAAAGGAAGCTTTCCTGCGTTTTTCAACCAGGGATCAGCAAAATAAGCAATTGCCTTTTCCAGGTGCTGCTCCTCTATTGCACACAGTTGATTGAGGGCGTCGAGAAGTTCCAGCTCCGCGTACAGCTCCGGCAAACGGCCGGCAACCTGACTTTTCTGCCAGAGCCAGCATTCTTCGTTCAGCGTCAGCCGCAAAGTTTTCATAAAAGAAGGCAAATCGATCTGCAGGCGTTCCAGCAATGCCAGCAGGCCAGGCTGTTTTTCAGCGAGAAAATTTTTCATCCCGGCGGCATAATTTTCCATAGAAGCCAATTCTTTTAAACTTGCCCTTGTTCTGAAAAGGGAATTGACCAGATCCTTTAACTGGCTGCCGCTGGAGTCCAGATTTTCGTTTTCGGAAGTGCTTAATAGAGCTCCAATCTTATCGATCACGTTATTTAAGGCCTCAAAATCGGAAGTGGATTCTATTAACGGACGCCGAAAAGATACCCAGCCGGTGCCTTCCAGCACTTTTTCTGTTGGAGCAGATTCTTTTAACGCATACTGCAAGGCCCAGATCGGGTAACCTATATTGGTAAGATAACTCCGGAGGGCCTTTCTCGCTTCCTCCGGGTAAGTTGGCCTCGGGACGGGTAAGTTAAATATTTCCCGGATCAGTTCACAAAATTTTTCACCTTCCGGGGAAGCCCGCCGGATTTCGTAATCCTCACACCCTTTTTTCCCTTTCAGAACACCTTCAATCAGTTCCGCCAGCTTATTGTGGTTCAGGGGAAAGCAATTATTTCCATCCCAGTAGTAATAACCCTGTCCGTAATCCCTGAGCAGGAGCCCCAGGAGGGTAATAGCCACCGGGGAAGGCATTAAACCATACGGGGGAGCCTGGAGGACTTTCCAGATTTCACTTAATCTTACGTTATCGTTGGCGGCAAAAATCTGCTCGATTTCCCGCTTCATCCGGCTCAAGAAATGTTCGGGCTTTTTTCGAAAACCGTCTCCCTCCCAAAAACCCTCTTCTTTCAGTTTAAAAACCAGGGACCAATAAGGCTCTATAATTTTTGTTTTGATTCCCAGCCCGATCTCCGCGCCAACTTTTCCGTATTTTGTGTCATAAAGGGGATTTTTCTGGGTTAACTGCTCCGGACCATAAGGAAAAATTTTTGCTGTCAAGTGCTGAAAATATTTTTCGTAACCCGCCCGCTCGATAATTTCAATTTCCTTTCCCTGAAAATATGCTTTATGTTTAACGCGCCGGACCGCAGTCAACCACTCTTCCACGACATTTTTCATTTGCCGGGCGTAAAACTGAGCGTTATCCAGATCCTTCTTCTTTTCAAGATACTCTTTGTGTGCCTTATAGTCTATCCATTCCTCCCACTTTTTCTGGCTGAAAGGAGCCTGAAGCACCAGGTAGGCAATGCGTTCCGCTTTTCCGGACAACTGTGCCGCCAGGGATTCGGCCTCTTCCAGTTGACCCTCATCCTGCACCACGATCAGCACATTGCCGATCTGATAAGACTCAAGCGCCGGCTCCACCCGCTCCCTCCTGAATTTTAACTCCTTCAAAGTAACCACTGTTATTTCTTGCCGACGGTCTGTCGCGCCGTAAAGCTTAAAAACCCAGCTAAATTCCCTTCCGATTTCCCCGGTGGAAGTCATAATTTTTTCCAAAGGATAGGCCGCTTTAAGCTGTTTTTTTATGTCTTCCAGTTCTCTTGGGTCAATGTTGACAGAAGGAATGGTAAATTTTTCGTCGGCACCGCTGGAAAGGGAACGGATGAAATCACGTTGCCGTAAGTTTTGAATGATTTCCTTTAGTTCTGCCGCTACCGGGGTATCGGCAAAAAGCAGCTCACAGCTTGCCCGGGTGGGGCGAAGTAAAAATATTTCTCCCGGCATCTGCCGCTCCAGAACAAAAAGGAGCATTAATACTTTAAAGACCCTCTTCTCATTTTCTCCTTCAATTTGCTCCCGGCGTGAATGATAATATCCCAGGATGTCCCGGACCCGCTCGGTGAGTTCGGAATTATCGTCCCGAAAGAAATAGTCCCATAAAATATCCGCAGTCAGCCAGAACCAGTTATTTTGGGGATATTCCCGGATAAACCGGAGAAAAGAACAGTCAACTTCTTCTTTTAAAAACCGGAACAGGGTGCGCTGGCTGGAACTGAACTGCCGGGAGATGGTAGCCAGCAAAAAGGCAGCAAAGGGATGCAAGGGGATGAGACCCTTAAAATCCTCTATGCGTGTTTCGGCTTCGTCGCGAAGGGGTATCTTAGTTGCCCTTTCCACCCGGCCCCATAAACTTTCTTTCTTGATTTCCCAGTCCTGCTGCGTATCCTTCTTCACTTCGATGGCGTTGGCAATTAACTGGTAGGCCGTGACCGGTTTCATTTCGAAGTGGAAGTTGTGAAAACGCTCCAGGAGCTTTTTTCTGGTGTCCTCGTCGATTCTCTGGAAGGTCTGCGGTGATTTATGCGTAATTAAAAAAAGATAAAAAGGGGTTTCCGCGGTGGCGTGGGCCAGTTCCTGCAGGGTTGTGGTAGCGGCGTTATGCACAAAAAAGTCACTAAATTCGTCCCAGATGAAAAGGATGCCCGCCAGAGAATTTTGCCGGATGATCTCCTTCAGCCAGTTTTTGACGGCCTGAGGATCGTCCATCACCCAGAAGCCCTCTTTTTCGAGAACCTGCGCTACCCTCTCCACCAGGTTGACGATCTGGTTTATCTCGCCCGTCTTTAGTCTGGCCAGCACCTCCTCGGCAGATGTGAAATCGAGAAACCTCCCCCGATGCCGGGCAAAGGCCTTCGCCCAGTCAAAGGCGCTTTGCGGGTCGGAAAGCTTCTGGAGAATAACATCGTACAAAGTTTCCCCGGCAACATTGCCGTACCCCTTTTCCCGGAGCTTTTCCTTCACCCCCTGCTGAATTTCCACCAGTAGTTTTAAGGATGAGGTGATGTGAGCAGAACCGGAGCGGTAAACAACCAGATAACGCCCCTTTTCCCGTAAGGTCCTTAAGCGTGGCCAGAGATCGCGCAGTTTCTGATGCTTGCGGAAATAATCCTCCACTTCTGCGGGGTCGTCTTCCAGCATATGTTTAAAAACAAAGGCGGCAAAGGTTTTCCCCGTCCCGTACGCCCCGTGCATCCACAGAGACAACTTGTCTTGGGCGCTGCCGCGCTCAAAGGCCCGGATCATCCCGTGTAAAATCTCCCGCAGCCCCTGGTGGGGGATAAAAAATTTCCAGGCACCCGTCTGGCTGCGGTCCTGCTCTTCTGAAAAAACCGGAATAAAATCTTTCCTCACTGCCAAATGGTCAGCATAGAGCCACATGCCCACCACTCCTCGAGAATATATTTGGCGATCAGGCATTCATCGGTTACTTCAAACCATTTTTGACCCTGGGTAAGCAGCCGGCCGAGCACATATTTCTGGGCACAGCCAAAAACAACCCACGGCCAGAGAAGATTCTCCTCCAGGCGCAAACATTCCCTTTTCTCCCGCTCAAAAAGGCGGCAGGCAGCA
>DAISHP010000195.1:0-4499 GCA_036822475.1 Bacillota bacterium | reverse complement strand
CAGGCAATCAAAAAGATAACGCCGGCCGGCAAAAAATATTTTTGACCGCGCCCCCGGCTCCATCGGAAACTACACCGGAACCGGCGGCAACCGCTACGCCTGCTCGGGAAAAAGAAAACCCGGCCGATCCCGGGACTGCCCGCGAAGAAGGAAAACTGGCCACCTCTCCCGTTGGACAGGGAAAAGAAGAGGATCCCGCCGGCGATGGGGCAATTGCCGCCGGAACACCGGCAGACCAGCCCGTCCTGCCCCAAAAATTGGCCCGGCGGGTGAAAATTGAATTAACAGGTGCCGACGCCCGGAAGCTGGCTCCCTTGCTGGCCCAATTCGCCCGCCCGGAAGAAAAGGCAGCTGCCCCCAGTCCAACCGCTGCAGGTTCCGGGCCGAATGCAAATTCCCTGGCGGCCAGGGTGGAAGCTGCTAAAATGACGGAGTTTCTGGCTCAACTAAAGCTTTTGGGGAAGATTTTACGGCAGGAAGAGACCGGTCAGGATCTGACCGCGGATTATGCGCGACTGGTAACGGAGCTGAAGCAAAAACAGCTCCGGGCAGACGAGTTGCAAAAAGTAATCCTGGCCCAGAACAAAAACAGCCGCAGTCCAAAGGAGCTTGAAGACGCGTCTCCCCTGGCGGAAGAACTGAAAAAAATCCAGACGGAAATTCAGGCCATCCAGGAGGAATTGCAGCGGAAGGACGAGGAATTAAAAACCGTTACGGTAGAAATTTACTGGCGAAAATGATTTTTCAGTTGCATTTCCCCCTGTTTTCAGTTTAAAATAACCACAAGTTTAGCACGGAAAGGAGGGGGTTTTCCCGGTGCGCGAAGAAGTTAAGAAAGTCCTGGAAAAAATCCGCCCCATGCTGCAAAGGGACGGCGGTGATGTGGAACTGGTCGACGTTACCGCCGACGGTGTGGTGAAGGTGAGGCTAAAAGGCGCCTGCGGCGGGTGAGCGGGGGCCGTCTACACCCTGAAGATGGGGATTGAGCGGTCGCTCAAGCAAATGGTTCCGGGAGTAAAAGAAGTGGTGCAGGTATTGTAGCGAAAAATGGGCTTGAAAGCCCCTTTTTCCTGAGCATGTTCAGGAAAAGTCAGTGGGTAAGGACAGTAGTGGGAAGACCGGGCTTTTTCGTTTGTTCCCCTACCCTGATAGATCAGGCACAAAGGCAGCAGGCACAAAGGCACAAAGAAAATAATTCCGGCGCTTTATGCATATCCCTCTGTGCCTTAAGTGCCTTAGTGCCTCGGAGTGCGCCTGCTGTGAAAAATCGTTAATTTTCATCATTTTGCTGGTGCTGCGTTAGCAGCAGGGGTGTCTACTCATCTTTAGCCAGATAACTGGCAAAGGCGGGGAAATAAATTGGCGGCCCATCAACGCTTTAAAATCGGCGTCTGCCAGCTGGCGGTGGGGCAGGAAAAAAAGGAAAACTTGCGGAAGGCGCGGGAGATGATTATCCGGGCCGCCGCGGAAGGAGCGAAAGTGGCGGTCCTGCCGGAAATGTTCAACTGCCCCTACCAGACCAGCCTTTTCCCGGCCTTTGCCGAGGAGTTCCCCGGCGGGCCGAGTCTGGAAATGCTCAGCGAAACCGCCCGCTTCTTACGCATTTACGTAGTAGGCGGTTCTACTCCGGAGCGCGCCGGGGAGCGGGTCTACAACACCAGCTTTGTTTTCGGGCCGGACGGGAAGCTGCTGGGCCGGCATCGCAAGGTCCATCTTTTCGATGTCGATCTCCCCGGCGGGGTAAAGGTGCGGGAATCCAGCACCCTTTCCCCCGGCAACGAAGTTACCGTTCTGAACACGGAGTTTGGTCCCGTAGGAGTGGCGGTCTGCTACGATATCCGTTTTCCGGAGTTATTCCGCCTGATGGCCCTCCAGGGCGCCCGGGTAATTTTTGTTCCGGCCGCCTTTAATTTGACCACCGGCCCGGCCCACTGGGAAATCACCTTTCGCGTGCGGGCCGTGGACAACCAGATTTACGTCGTGGGAGCCTCCCCCGCTCGCGATGCCGGCGCCGCCTATGTGGCTTACGGCCACTCCCTGGTGGTCGACCCCTGGGGAGACGTGCTGGCCGCTGCCGGCGAGGGGGAAGAGATAATTTACGCCGAAATCGACCCGGAAAGAACCGAAGAAGTAAGAGGCCGGCTGCCCCTGTTAAAACACCGGCGCACCGATTTATATCAGTTAAAGTCACGGGGACCATTTATCGGGGAACAGGGATAAGGAGTAATCGCGGAGTTGTTGACGGTTGGCATCGTGGGCCTGCCCATGGTAGGCAAAACAACCATTTTTAACCTTCTCACCGGCGCCGGTGCGCACACGTCAAACTTTTTGACGGGTAAAGCCGACACCAACGTAGGCATGGCGCAGGTGCCGGACCCGCGCCTCGATTTTCTGGCGCGCCTTTACAACCCCCGGCGGACCGTTTACGCCCAGATTCAATGCAGCGACGTTCCCGGTCTGGTGAGGGGCGCGGCGCAAGGCCAGGGGGTGGGCAACCGGTTTCTGGACGGGATTCGCAAAGTCGACTTGCTGGCGCACGTTTTGCGGGTTTTTGCAAATCCCGATGTTCCCCACGTGGAAGGGAACATCAACCCCTTGCGGGACTTCGATACCGTGCGGGTGGAATTGCTCCTGGCGGACATGGAACTGGTAGAGAAGCGGATCAAACGGATAAAAAACAGCAAAAAAATTTCTAAAGAAGCTGCCCGGGAATTGCCTGTGTTGGAAAAGTGCCTGCGCGCCCTGGAAAACGAGGTGCCTTTGCAGCAATTGGATTTAAGCGGCGATGAGCGGGCGGTCCTGGTTAATTACGATTTTTTAACCGCCAAACCCGTTCTGCTGGTGGTGAATACGGACGAGAACCAGTTCCGGGAAAAGCGCTACCCGGGGAAAGAAGAACTGGCGTCCCTGGCTGCCGCCGGAGATCTGGTGCTGATTGAAGTCTGCGGCCGGCTGGAAATGGAAATTGCCTTTTTGGAGCCTGAAGAACGGACGCTGTTTCTGGCCGATCTGGGGATCCAGGAGCTGGGCACGGCGCGCCTGGTTCGGGCCGCTTACGCGCAGCTGGGGCTGATCTCCTTTTTTACGGTGGGGGAAGACGAGGTTAGAGCCTGGACGATCAGGCGCGGTACCACGGCTAAAAGCGCCGCCGGCAAGGTCCATTCCGACATGGAGCGAGGCTTTATCCGCGCTGAAGTCGTGAAGTTTAATGATCTCTACGCGCTGGGTTCCCTGGCGAAAGTAAAAGAAAAAGGCCTGGCCCGACTGGAAGGCAAGGATTACCTCGTGAAAGACGGGGACATTATTAACTTCCGGTTTAACGTTTGATATTTGAAAAAGCCGCGGGACAGCTCAGCCAGAAAATAAATCATCCGGGGGATTTCAGGCCGGGATTTTAAAGTCCAAAATCCCGGATTGTAAACACAGGATCAACGGCGATGCCGAGCGACTGGATTTTTTCCGTACCGCCCTCCAGGCGGTCAACCAGCGGAATAACCTTGACCACCCGGCCCCCGGCTTCCCGGACGGCATCCACCGCTCTCATAATGGAGGAGCCGGTGGTCATGACATCCTCTACAATGGCCACGCGCTCCCCGGGGGACAACGCGGGTCCCTCGATCAGTTTCCTCACCCCGTGCTGTTTGGCGGCTTTTCGGACGATGAACAACTTGATCGCCAGTCCTTCCAGATAAGCGATGGCAGCCAGCGCCCCGACGATCGGGTCTGCCCCGATGGTCGGCCCGCCGACGGCCTGGATATCGTCTCCGCGAATTTTAGCGATGAGGATTTTGCCCAGCAGGTAGGCTCCTTCCGGATGAAGGGTCACCTGCTTGCCGTCAAAGTAATAGCTGCTTTCCTTTCCGGAGGTTAAGACAAATTCTCCAAACCGGAACGCTCTTTCCTGAAGCAAATCCCGCAGCCTGGCCCGGTAGTTGTTATTCATTGGCAAATTCATTTCTATCCTTTCCATATTTTGTTTGTGCTGTTGAAGCAAGTCTGGTAGTCAGGAACTCCCCCGGCCGGGAGGGCGGCGCGGACGGCCCGGCGGACGGCTACAGCCAGGACGCGGGCGGCCGCGGCGCCCACCAGATTTACGTCGGCGGCAACTTTGCCGGTGGCCAGAGCGAACACCGTATCGCCGTCGTACATGGTGTGCACCGGCTCAATGCAGCGGGCCAGGCCGGCGTTGGCCAGCTGGGCCACCTTGTTCACCTCTTCCTTGCTCAGGCGGGCGGTAGTCACCACCACGGCCAGGGTGGTGTTTTGTCCGGAGCCGCCACCTGAACCGGGGGAGCGGCCAGGGTCGACGACGGCGCTTTTTCCGGCGGAATTACCCGGCGCGGCGTTTTCCCACCAGCTCTTTTTCCAGATTTCTAAGGTGGAGAGCATTTTTCCGGTGGCCGGGTCGCGCGGCCCGGCCAGGATGCGCCCCTCTTCGTCCAGGACGTCCCCCAGGGCGTTGACGGCCGCCACGGCGCCGACCAGCAGGCCGCGGCCCA
>DAISHP010000194.1:0-4506 GCA_036822475.1 Bacillota bacterium | reverse complement strand
GTCGGCCAGTTCTTCCCGGACCTTCCCCAGATCTTCCGGGGTCATTGCCGTCTTTTCCGGCGCCCACTGAAAAATCTCCATCAATTCGGCGGCTTCGATGGCAATGGACATGGCCAGGTTTTTCGGGGTGTGGAACTGCTCCCAATCCCTTTCCCGGACAAAGCGGGCGATCAGATCTTTCAGTTCCTGCAAAAAAGTGATGGTATCTCCCATTTTCTTTTTTACCTTTCCTGCTTCTCCGGGGGCCGCCCGTCCTCGTGCGTAACCCGCACGGAGAAAGGCCGGCTGGCTTTCCCCCAGTAGACGGTCGTGTGCGGGAAGGGGATTTCGATGCCCAGCTCGTCAAACCTTTTCTTGATCCGGCGCCGCAGTTCCCGGCCCACGTACCATTGCTTGAGGGGTACGGTGGTAATCATCACTTTAATTACTATCTCCGAGGGGCCGAAATTGTCAACCCCCAAAACTTCCAGCGGCTTTAAAATATACTGGCCGAATTCAGGATCGGCGGACAGTTCCGCGCCGATTTCTTTGAGTACCTCCATGACGTAATCTACATCTTCTTTGTAGGCCACACCCACGTCAATGACGTAGCGCGACCAGTCCTTGGTCATGTTGGAAACCGAGGTTATGTTCCCGTTGGGGAAAATGTGCACGGTGCCGCTTAAATCCCGCAGGACGGTGGTGCGCAGGTTCATTTCCACCACTTCTCCCGCTGTTCCGTTTAAGACCACCACGTCGCCGACCCGGATCTGGTCCTCGAGGAGCATAAAGAAGCCGCTGATCACGTCCCGCACCAGGCTCTGGGCGCCGAAGCCCAGGGCCAGCCCGCCGATGCCCGCCGCGGTAATGATCGGTCTGATATCAATGTCCAGGATGCCCAGAATAATCACGATGGCCACCACAACTGAACCGATCCAGGCAATCTTGCGGAGCAGGCCGATCAGGGTCCGGATCCGCTTTTCCTGCTCCCCGGAGCCCCCCGCCTTGTCGGTCAGCACCCGCTCAAACCTTTTCAGGGCGGTAACGATTAAACGGATAAAAATAAACGTCCCGGCGAGCACGAGGAAAATGCGCAGCCCTGCGGTCACCAGCCAGTCCGTTAAAGGAATCAAAAGGGCATCCCCGGAAAACATCATTACGCCTTCCCCCTGTTTCACCGCCTAAATGATTCTGTTTCAGCAAAGGAGGAAAAAAATTTCGTTCGTCTTCGACTGACGAAATTATACCAGGAAACGGCACCAAATAAAAGCACATCCTGATTTTCCGGATCATATATTACGGAAGGTGGCTATTTAAGGTTTTAATGGTAATATTATGTTGGTCTTTAGAAAATAACGGTTAATGCTAAACATTTCGTGGTTTTGCCCCGGGCGGCTTAGAACAGGAGCTAAATAATGTGTTTTTCCAACGGGGCGCAAAGAATGTGGCTTCAGGATCTTTTTTTCCTGGAAACAACAACCGGTCTGCGCACCCTTATCGATCAAGAAAGATTATACATTCTTTACCAATACCTCCGGCACGCCCTCAACGTGCCGGGGGACCTGGCCGAATGCGGGGTTTACCGCGGGGGTTCAGCCCTGCTGCTGGTCAAAACATTGCACGCGTCCGGAAAAGGAGATAAAACGCTGCATCTTTTCGACACCTTTCAGGGGATGCCGCCGGCCGATCCGGAACTGGATCTCCATCAAGAAGGGGACTTTGCGGATACTTCTCTGGAAGAGGTGCAGAATTATCTGGCCGGATACGAAACTTTTTTGAGATTTTACCCCGGCGTTTTTGAACTCACTTTCCCCGCCGTGAATGGGAAAAGATTTTCCTTCGTCCACGTCGATTGCGATCTCTACGCCTCGGTAAAATTGTGTTGTTCATTTTTTTACACCCGGTTGAATCCCGGCGGCGTCCTCATCTTCGACGATTACGGCTTCCCCACCTGCCCCGGGGCAAAGCGCGCGGTCGACGAGTTCTTCGCCGCCGTTCCTGAAAACCCTGTGTATCTGCCTACCGGCCAGGCGGTCGTGACCAGGCTCCCGGGCAATTCCTCCTTTTAAACCGGGGCGGATCCGGGGCGGATTTGCGGAGGCGGTCCGGGCTATGACCCCGCCGCCGGGAAATTATGGAGGGACGCATGCAGTACAGCATATCGCTTGCCTTGTTTAACAACCTGGCTTTGACCAGGCAGTGCCTTGAGTTGCTTTTCCGAAACTGCCCGGAGGAGTTTGAACTTCTGCTGACCGACAACTCTTCCACGGACGGCACCCGGGAATATATCAACGCCCTGCCTTTTGCCCGCAAGCAGGTGATTTTAAACGAACAAAACGTCGGTTTCGGAGCGGCGCATAACCGTGCCCTGGAAGTCGCCCGCGGAGAATATTTTGTGGTTCTCAACAACGACATTTTTATTTACGAACGGAACTGGCTCACCAGGCTGGCCGCTCCCTTCGCGCACCGGCCCAGGCTGGCCGTTACGGGGCTCAGGGGCAATCCCTGCATGATCGTTGCCACCCCGGAAATAAAAGGCGTCTGGCATCCCACTATCGTAGAATACGTCGAGGCTTCCTGCTTGATGATCCCGACCGCCCTGGCCAGAACCCACGGTCTTTTCAGTCCGGAATTTGAATTTGCCTACTTTGAAGACGCCGACCTCTCCCTGCGCTACCGGCAGATGGGCTACGAAATTCTGCTGGTGGAGGTGGATTTCCGGCACCTGCGGGCGCAATCCGCAAATTTGCTGGATCCTGCGTTTTTAACGGCGGTTTTCAAGAAAAATGAAGAAGTATTCAAAAGAAAATGGTCGGATTATTTAAAAACCAGGTCCTTCCGGTAACTTACCCGGGAGGCACAAAGAGAAATGTATAGACGACCGGGAATATTTTACTTTGTGCCTGGGAAACTTTTTGCCTGATCTTTTCTGAGGAGTTGCCCATGATGACTTGCGTTCTCTCCATAAAAGATGAAAATAGTTCTGTACAACAAGAGTCTATCCCCTAATCCCTATCCCCTATTTTCTAAGGAGGCGACGCCATGGATTTCACCGGCGAAAGAGTGGTTCCCGGGAAGACACCGGAAAGTGTCTACGTTGAACACGTAGCGCGGTATAATTTTGCTCTTGCTTACGGAAAAGGCAAAACCGTTCTGGACGTGGCTTGCGGCACGGGCTACGGCACGGCAATCCTGGCTTCCGCAGCCGGCAGCGTGGTGGGTATTGATCTTGACCGGGAAACGATCGCTTACGCCCGGGAAAACTACCCGCATCCCAAAGTCACTTATCTTTTGGGGGATATCCTCCAGCTGCCTTTGCCGGACGAATCCGTAGAGGTGGTTGCCTGTTTTGAAACCATCGAGCACGTTGTCGACGACCGGAAATGCCTGCAGGAACTCCGGCGCGTTCTGCAGCCGGGAGGGATTTGTCTTCTCTCCACGCCCAACCGGGCAGTTTTTTCTCCCGGCAAAACCCTGTCCGATCAACCGCACAATATTTTTCATTGCCGGGAGTATACCCTGGATGAATTCAGGGATTTGGTCCAGCAGTATTTTCAAGAGGTAAAAATCTATGGTCAATACGCTAACCAGATCTGGGCGATCACCGGGGTTCCGGATAGTTTCCAACCACCCGCCGAAACCCCCCACTTTTTTCTTGCCCTTTGCAAAAAGGGGCCGTAAGTAAACGGGGATGATTGCCTGTAACCGGAAGATCAAATTTTCCGGACCGAATTCCGCACGTTTTTCCAAAAAGGAGGCGCCCTTGGATGGAAAAAAGGCCGAGAATCCTGGTCAAGTGCGGCGGGGGATTCGGCGACGTACTGCTTGCTACGCCGGTTTTAAAAGCTTTAAAAGAAAAATACCCGCATAGTTTTCTTACCCTGGTTACCAACCCGCACGGAAACGAAATTGTGAAAACGCTCTCCTGCGTTGACGAGGTTGTTCCCTTTTCGTACAGCTACGAGGAAATCATGGCGTACGACCGGGAAGGGGAAGACCTGGTCTACGCGCTGCGGTACGAAAAAACGCCGGAGAAACATATTGTTGACGCCTACGCGCTTTGCGCGGAGGTGGAACTGGCTTCTAAAGAATATCTCCTTCATTTATCCGAAACTGACCGGAGCTTTGCGCAAAACCTTCTCGCTCACCCGAAGCGAACGGCCAGCCTGATTGTCGGTGTTCACCGCGGGCCCAGCTGGCCGCACCGCGCGTGGGAGGCGGAGAAGTTCCGCCGGGTACTGCGTTTTTTCAAGGAAAATTACGGAGCGGCGGTAGTTGAATTCAGCCACGCGCCGGAAATGTACCTGGGCGAGGGCATTAATCTGACCGGTCGCACCACCGTCAGACAGGCGGCCGCCGTGCTGGCGGAATGCGATCTTTTAGTCTGCATCGACTCTCTTTTTTTACACCTGGCGGGCGCAGTGGGAACGCCCGTAGTGGCAGTTTTTGGCTGTACCGATCCGGACAAACGACTGCCTTTTAATGACCTTAGCGTGGGGGTGCAAACTAAAGGAACCTGCCGCGGCT
>DAISHP010000193.1:0-4514 GCA_036822475.1 Bacillota bacterium | reverse complement strand
GATCGTTGATTCGGATGTGCACCACGGGGACGGCACGCAGGATATTTTTTACCACGACCCGGACGTGCTGTTTATTTCCTTCCACCAGGACGGCCGGACGATTTACCCGGGGTCGGGTTTCCCCAACGAACTGGGCGGCCCGCGGGCCTTTGCCCGCACTTTGAATATTCCGCTTCCCCCCGGCATGACGGACGAAACCTTTCATTACGTGGTCGACAACCTGGTCCTGCCCGTCCTGAAGGATTTCCAGCCGGATTTTATCATCAACTCGGCGGGGCAGGATAACCACTACACCGACCCGCTGGGCAGTATGCGCTTTACCGCGCAGGGGTACGCCGAGTTTACCAGGAAGCTCAACCCTCACCTGGCGGTGCTGGAAGGGGGTTACGCCATTGAAACGGCCCTGCCATACGTAAATCTGGGCATTTTGCTGGCCCTGGCGGGCGTAGACTTCTCCAACGTGCGCGAACCGGATTACTGGCCCGGCCGGCTTTCCGAGAACGCAGAGCGAGCGGCCAAAGTCCGCCAGATGGTTGACCAGCTAAGGGAAATCTGGGACGGCAGGGATAGGGTGGATGTAGAAAAATTGTTTGGCACCGGCCGTTTTTACCAGCGCAAAAAGCGGATTTACTACGATACCGATTACATTGACGAGGAGCAGCTGGAAAAATTAAGGTTGTGTCCTTCCTGTCCGGGGTTTTTGATTATCGACTCGCGGGCCGACCACGGGTTTGGCCACCCCACGCGGGCCTGCTGCGTTTCCGTTCCTTTCAACGCCTGCGCAGCGTGCCACCAGGAAGCATACGACGCGTACGAGGAAGGGAAACAAACCCCGGGATTCCAGTATGTTTACCTGCAGGATAAGGCCACCGACGTCTACTACGCCTTCGACCGCGAAAAGGGGCAGGAGTGGATATCGGAAGGACCGAAAGAGTAGGGATTAGGAATTGGGGGTTAGGGGTTAGGGAAGTTGGGTAGACCTCTATGCCGTTTTTTTTCGCGGTAACAACGGAGGAAAAAGCGGTTGTTTTTCGTGGTAGTCAGCATTTAGCATAGTCTGAGCTTTATCCAATAGCGGATTATAAAACAAACCCTCCGGATAAGCTTAAGTGCCTGGTCGGCCCGGAGCTCTTAAGCGACGGCAAACGAACGGCGAGCCTGGGTGGGATATTTTGGCGAGCCTGGTTGGAATGGGGTATTTGACGAATAAATTAGGTGAAATGTGGGAAATAATGGCTGTATGAGCGGACTGCTGCCGCTGCTAGTGATTGTGGGCCCTACGGCGACCGGGAAAACGGCCGTGGCCGTGGAAGTGGCAAAACGGCTGAACGGGGAAATCGTTTCGGCCGATTCCATGCTGATTTACCGCTTTATGGATATCGGGACGGCCAAGCCGGCCGCCAGAGAACGGCAGGGCATTCCCCACCACATGATCGACATTATTGATCCCGACGAACCGTATAGCGTTGCCCTCTACCAGAAACAGGCCGAAGAGCACATCCGGGAAATAGCCGGCCGCGGCAGGCTCCCCATGCTGGTGGGCGGCACCGGGCTATACGTCCGTTCCGTCATTGACCGTTATAATTTTCCGCGTCCGGGGTTCGATGCAGAGCTGCGCCGGAAGTTGCAGGAGGAGGCAGCGGCTTCCGGCCGGGAGGCGGTTTACCGCCGGCTGGTGGAAGTGGACCCCGAAACCGCCCGGAAAATCCACCCGCACAATTTAAAAAGAGTGATTCGGGCGCTGGAAGTTTACTATCTCACCGGCGTACCCGTTTCCCGGCGGCAGGAGCAAAAGACAGGTCCGCAGTACAGCCTGGCTATGTTCGGCCTGATCATGGATCGATCGCTTCTCTACCGACGGATTGAGGAACGGGTGGACAAAATGCTGGCCGCGGGACTGGTAGAGGAAGTCCGGCGGCTGTTGAACAGCGGCTACGGGCCGGAACTGGTTTCCATGCAGGGGCTGGGTTACAAGGAGGTGGCCCAATATTTAACCGGTCAAACCACCCTGGAGGAAGCGATTTACCTGCTCAAGCGGAATACGCGCCGCTTTGCCCGGCGCCAGCTGACCTGGTTTGGCCGTGATCCGCGCCTTAAATGGATCGACGTCACGCAGCTTTCCGATCCCAAAGATGTTGCCGCGGAAATTGTTCGCCTGGCAGCAGGAGTATTTGAAGATACGTCGAAGACTTGAGTAAAGAAAAAAATTCCAACGGAGGGGCCAGTACATGACGAAAACCCAGTTAAATCTCCAGGACGCTTTTTTAAATCAGGTGCGCAAGGAAAATTTGCCGGTCACAATCTTTTTGGTTAACGGGTTTCAACTGAAGGGAATAATCAGGGGCTTCGATAATTTCACGGTCATCCTGGAAAGCGACGGCAAGCAGATGATGGTCTACAAGCACGCTATTTCCACGATCAGCCCGGTTAAACCTGTTAATCTGGCGGAAAACAAACCGGCGTAAGACGGGTAGGTTCCCGGCGGCCTCTCCAGCGTCGAGAGGTCTCTTTATTTCATTTCCAGGTCTGGCAGGTGTTCCTGGGGCGTATAGTTTAAAGTGAAAACACCTGCCCGAGGTGACCTGGATGGGGTAAAAATTAGAATGTGGCCGGATAACGGCACAAAACTGTCCCCAAAACCATCCTCAAAACTGTCTGAGAAAAATAAAACCGGGCCGAAAAAAGACAGTTTGGCCGGCCTGCATGTCCAGGAAATCTTAAGCGAATTAAACTCGTTGATCGGGCTGCGGGAAATTAAAAAGTTGATTGGCGAAATCTACGCCCTGGTGGAGATTCAAAAAAGGCGCCAAAAAGAAAAGCTGCCGGTGGAACCCCAGGTGCTGCACATGATTTTCAAAGGAAACCCCGGCACGGGAAAGACGACGGTGGCCAGGATTATCGGCCGCCTTTTTAAAGAAGTGGGCGTGCTGCCGAAGGGGCACCTGGTCGAGGTGGAAAGGGCCGATCTGGTCGGCGAGTATATCGGACATACGGCGCAAAAAACGCGCGAGCAATTGAAAAAGGCCCTGGGCGGCGTTTTGTTTATTGACGAAGCCTATTCCCTGGCCCGCGGCGGAGAAAAGGATTTCGGCAAAGAGGCGATCGACGTCCTGGTGAAAGGCATGGAAGACAATAAGGACAACCTCATTTTGATTCTGGCCGGCTACCGGGACGAGATGGACTGGTTCATCGAAAGCAACCCCGGCCTGCGCTCCCGCTTTCCCATTCATTTGAGTTTTCCCGATTATACCATTGACGAATTGCTGGCGATTGCCGATTTAATGCTGTCCAGGAGGCATTATGTTTTCTCCCCGGGAGCCAGGGAAGAACTGCGCCTGCTCCTGGAGAAGGAGGCGGTTACCCACCGCCACAACGGCAACGCCCGGCTGGTCCGTAACTTTATCGAAAAATCCATCCGGCAGCAGGCGGTCCGGCTGGTCCGAAAGAAAGAGATTACCCGGCAAGAACTGATGACTATTACGCGGGAGGATATTTTGCAGGCAAAATTGAATTAGGGGTTAGGGGATAGGGATTAGGGATTAGGGGGGTTTGGGTTGGGGGTTGGAGAGGGCCTTGCTTTTCAGAGCTACCAATAAAACTCTGCTCCTATTAATCGGAATGAGAGTAATTATATACATGAAGGGTATTGTACCTCCTAATTCCTAGTTCCTAATTCCCAATTCCCAATTACTATCTGTTCAGGGGTGAATACACTTTTGACCGATCATAACCTGCTGGACCTGGCCGAAGACGTGGAGGAAGAAGCCCGGCCCATTTACCAAAAAATTGAGAAAACGGCTTTTCGCAACCAGCAACGGGTGCTGGACGCCTTCCGGCGGGCCAGGGTGAGCGACTTCCACCTGAAGGGGTCGACGGGCTACGGGTACGGCGACCAGGGGCGGGAAACCCTGGAAAGGGTGTACGCAGAAGTTTTCGGCGCCGAAAAAGCACTGGTCAGGGGCCAGATTGTCAGCGGGACGCACGCGCTGGCGCTGTGCTTTTTCGGAATCCTGCGCCCGGGGGACGAACTGCTGGCCATTCAGGGCCCGCCGTACGATACGCTGCAGGCGATCATCGGCACGGCAAAAAAGGCACCGGGGAACCTCCGGGAATGGGGCGTATCCTACCGCCAGGTGGAACTTTTGCCGGACGGAACCCCGGATTGGGCGGGAATTGCCGGCGCCATCAGCGGCCGGACGAAAATGGTTTTCCTGCAGCGCTCGCGCGGATATACAAACCGCCCTTCCCTGAATCTGCAGGAAATGAAGAAATTGATTTCGTTTCTCAAAAGCCGCAAACCGGACGTTGTGGTGTGCGTGGACAACTGCTACGGTGAATTTGTGGAAGACGCCGAACCGCCGGCAATCGGCGCCGACCTTGCTGCGGGGTCTTTAATCAAAAATCCCGGCGGGGGGCTGGCTCCCGGCGGAGGTTATGTCGTTGGACAGGCCCGCTGGGTGGAGATGGCCGCCAGCCGCTGGACCGCCCCGGGGATCGGTGGTGAAGTAGGCCCC
>DAISHP010000192.1:0-4527 GCA_036822475.1 Bacillota bacterium | reverse complement strand
GTCCGGAAGATGCAGCGCCTGGGGCAGTTGGGGCTGGAAGGCTTCGACGCGGAGGAAGTTCTCTTTGCCTGCACTACCTGCGGCATGTGCCAGGTAAATTGCCCACGGCAGGTGAAGATTATCGACAACGTCCGTTCCATGCGGAGCACCACGGTAGAAGCGGGCTTCGTCCCAACCAACCTGCGCTCCATCGTGGGCAGCCTGCACGCCAACGGGAACCCCTGGTCGGGAGCGCGGGAGGACCGCCTGAACTGGCAGAAGGGCCTGGAAGTGCCGCTCTTTACCCCGGAAACCGAATATTTTCTGTTTGTCTGCTGCACTTCCTGCTACGACCCCCGCAGCCAGAAAATCGCCCGGAGCATTGTCGAAGTACTCAAAAAAGCGGGGGTAAGCTTCGGCGTCATCGGGGCCGAGGAAAGCTGCTGCGGAGAAACGGTGCGCAAGATCGGTGACGAGGAGCTGTTTAAGAAGCTGGCGCAGGGAAATATTGAGCTGTTTAAAAGCAAGGGCGTGCGCAAAATCATCACCACCTCGCCGCACTGCCTGTACACCTTCAAAAACGAATATCCCGAACTGGGCGGCGAATTTGAAGTGATCCATTACACCGAACTGCTGGCCGGGCTGCTCCGGGAAGGAAAGTTCTATTTAAATGGTTCGCTGGGTAAAAAAGTCGCCTATCACGACCCGTGTTACCTGGGTCGCCATAACGGGATCTTCGACGCCCCCCGCACCCTGCTGGGCGCCCTTCCGGGAGCAGAAATAATCGAATTGAGCCGTTCGCGGGAAAGAAGCCTTTGTTGCGCCGGCGGCGGCGGCCGGCTGTGGGCGGAAGTGCCCCGGGGAGAGCGGTTTGGGGAACTCAGAGTACTGGACGCGGAGGCAAAAGAGGCGGATATCCTGGCGACGGCCTGCCCTTACTGCATGATTATGCTGGAAGCGGACTGTCTGGCTTTAGATAAACAGGAAAAGGTAAAGATCATGGAAATTTCCGAACTCCTCAATGCCTGTTCGGAATAGAAAGGCACAAAGGCACAGAGGCACAAAGGCACAGAAAATTTAATAATTCATAATCGCTTTGTGCCTTTGTGTCTGTGGAACTTTTTCCCTACCTGAAAAATACTTTGTGCCTTTTAAAAAACTTTGCGCTTAATCTGTTCTTGGAGGGAGACTAATTGGTCACCGTTAATCCGCGCTTTGCCGGGAAACTGAAAAAGTTCGGCGCCAAAACCTCCACCGAATGTTTTAACTGCGGGACCTGTACGGCCGTCTGCCCGCTGGTGGAGGAGGAAAACCTTTTTCCGCGCAAAATGATCCGCTATATTCAACTGGGAGCGGAGGAGAAAGTAAAACATTCGGTCGAGCCGTGGCTTTGCTATTACTGCGGGGAGTGCCAGCAATACTGCCCCCGGCAGGCCAACCCGGGCGAACTGATGATGGCTTTGCGCCGCTACCTGACCTCGGTCTACGATTGGACCGGTTTGTCCCGGAAGCTGTATACCTCCAAAGCCTGGGAAGTGCTCTCGATCATCGTTCTCTTTTTCGCCACCCTGGGAGTAGTCGCCCTTTTGCACGGCCCCATCGTCACCACCCACACGGAGCTGGAGACCTTCGCCCCCCGGCACGTCGTCGACCCGGCCGGCTGGCTTTTTGGCGGAGTCCTCGCCATCATTTTGCTCATCAACATCTACCGCATGTACCGGCTGGTAATGACCAGCGGGGAACAGGTGAAAATTCCTTACCCGTTATATATAAAGGAAGTTTTTACCCTGGCCTGGCATTTTTTAACCCAGCGGCGGTTTTTGGACTGCAAGCGCAGGCGGACAAACAGGTGGCTTAAGCACTGGCTTTTAATGACCGGGTACGCGGCAGCCTTTATTCTGGTGAACGCCCTGTCCAAGTGGTTTTTGACCAACGAATTTCTTTCCGTCTTCCATCCGGCCAGGCTGCTGGGGTACTACGCCACCATCGCCATGTTGTACGTGACCACGGACGCCATCATCGGCAGGTTGCGTAAAGTCGAGCCAGTTCACCAATATTCCCACTCTACGGACTGGATGTTTCTGATTTTACTCTGGCTGACGGTTTTTACGGGACTGCTCGTCCACGTGTTTAAGTACCTGGATCTGCCTCTGCCGACCTATTATACGTTTGCCCTCCACCTTGCTTTTACGGTACCTTTGCTGGCTCTGGAAGTGCCCTTTACGAAATGGTCGCACCTGGCCTACCGGCCCTTTGCCCTCTATTTTCTGCGGCTAAAGGAGAGCGCCCGGCAGGCCCAGGTCCGGCGTCCCCAGACCGGGGTGGCCGCTTCCGAAACAGGCGGTTAACGGCCGGCGTGACTTTAGAATTATGGGGGGAGATTCCGTTTCCTGTCCGGGACGGGATTTCCCCTTTTTCTCTGGTTTTACTTTCTAAACTTCAAGAGTTGCTAAACAGGGGCGGCGTGGTTTAAAATATACTGAGTTGCAAGTCCTCATTTTTGAATTGGAGTGATTTTATGATTGTTGGCCTGCTCATTATTCTGGTTCTGGTTTTGGCTCTGCCCTTTTTGATCAGGCAGGTCGAGCACAATCTGGAACCTTTTCTTTTTGTGATGGGCCTGGCGGCGACCATTGTTTCCGGCGTGCTGGGCAGGGAGTTGATCATCGAAATCCTGGAGAACCATTTCATGTATATGATTACCGCGGCCGTTCTGATTGCCGGGCTCCTCTTTAAATTCCTGAAGGAAAAAGTTCAGGACGCCGTCGGGGCAATCTTAAAATACATCCCTCTCAAAGTCTTTATTTTTTTAGTCACGGTCGTCCTGGGCCTGGTGTCCAGTATCATCACGGCCATTATCGCCTCCCTGGTGCTGGTGGAGATTATCAGCGTACTGCCGCTCTCCCGCAAAGACAAAGTCAATCTGGACATCATCGCCTGTTTTTCCATCGGCCTGGGCGCCGCGCTGACGCCCATCGGAGAACCCCTTTCCACCATTGCCGTTTCGAAATTAAACGCCGGCTTCTGGTACCTTTTAGATGAGGTCGGGATTTTTATCATCCCCGGCGTTTTGGCGATGGGACTTTTCGGGGCCTACTACGTGGGGCGCGGCCGGGCGGTTGAAGGCGGGGTTGCGGCCTGTTCCGCTGAACCGGAACTGGCGGGAGGTTTGCAGCCGGAGGCAGAGGAAAGCAATCCCGCAGGATCCACCGCCGCGCCGGCCGGGGAGGCAGCGGAGGAAACGGCGACCACCCGGGAAGTGGAAGAAGTAATTGAAGAAGAATCTTATCGCGGAGTGTTTGTCCGGGCGGCCAAAATTTTTGTTTTTGTCATGGCTTTAGAGCTGCTGGGCGCCGGTTTTAAACCGGTCATCGACACTTATGTAATTTATTTTGACAGCCGCCTGCTTTACTGGGTAAACATGATTTCCGCCGTGCTGGACAACGCGACCCTGGCGGCGGCGGAAATCAGCGCGAAAATGACTTCCCAGCAAATTCAGGCAATCCTGATGGGGCTGTTAATCAGCGGCGGTATGCTTATTCCCGGCAACATACCAAACATCGTCTCGGCCGGCAAACTGAAAATCGGCAGCCGCGAATGGGCCCGGGTGGGAGTCCCTTTTGGGCTTGTCCTGATGATCATCTATTTTGTTGTGCTCTTTGTGATTTTATAATGGTAGGGGGTGACCATAAAAAATTTTTTTCGCCTGCTCCCCTGGAAAAGCGGGTTATTTTTTGCTAAAATTAAAGAGAAAAAGAGGTGAAAAAAGTTTGGTTATTAACTTTCGGCGCACGCTGTTTTTCGTGGCTTTAGCCGCTTTTGTTGCGGGAGTGATGTTTGCCGGCGGCTGCCTGCTGGTCAACGACCTCAGCGGTTCACGGGCGGACCAGGCGCTGTTCCCCGGAAGGGGCCCGGCGGCCAGCGCGGCCGACGGCCTGCCGGGGGTGGGGCCCGATACGGTGGCCAATATAGTCAGTCAGGCCGGTCCCGCCGTGGTCAAAATTGATACTGTTTCGATGCGGGGCGGCCGGGTGGTGGATCCCTTCTTCAACGACCCCTTCTTCCGGCAATTTTTCGGCAGTCCCTTCGGCTTCCAGGTTCCTCCCCGGGAGGAGCGCGGTTTAGGCTCCGGTTTTATTATTTCCGCAGACGGATATATTTTAACTAACGAGCACGTCATTAATGGAGCATCAAAAATTACAGTTACCGTCCAGGGTTTTGCCGAGCCGCTTCCCGCTCAGGTAATCGGCGCGGACTACGACCTGGACCTGGCGGTGCTCAAGGTAGATGCCGGGAAGGCCCTGCCGGCGCTAAAACTGGGTGACTCCGATCAGATCAAGGTCGGCAACTGGGTAATTGCCATCGGCAATCCCTTCGGTCTGGACCACACCGTGACCGTCGGCGTAATCAGCGCAAAGGGCCGGCCGGTGCAGGTGGAGAACCGCAGCTACAAGAACCTGCTGCAGACGGATGCTTCGATCAATCCCGGCAACAGCGGCGGTCCGCTGTTAAACCTGGCCGGCGAGGGCGGTGGGATTAACACAGCGG